>NZ_JBQDYE010000010.1:0-122430 GCF_052044155.1 Salinisphaera sp. SWV1 | reverse complement strand
GCCCGCGGAGACCAGCACTTCGATGACTTCGACCGAGTCGAAATCGCCGATATCCGGGACCTTGATTTCCTGCGCCGACATTAAAACCCCATTCAACGAATTACGATGCGTAAAAACTACGTTGGATCTCGTCGTGCATATCGGCTTCGTTAGACCGTCACCGGATCCGGCTTGTCCGGGCTGATGCCGTACTTGTGAAGCGCTTCGGAGACTTTCTCGCGCGGTATCTCGCCTTGATCCGCCAGTGCCTTAAGTGCTGTGACCGTGATCCAGCGTCGGTCGACCTCAAAGAAGTCGCGTAGCGCCGGTCGGGTGTCGGAGCGGCCGAAGCCATCGGTGCCCAGCGTGTAGTAGGGCAGCGGCACGAAACCGCGAATCATTTCCGAATAAGCCTTCATGTAATCCGTCGCGGCGATCGCCGGACCCCGGGCGGCAGCCAATTGAGTTTCGACAAAACTCTCGCGCGGCGCCGACTCGGGATGGAGCATATTCCAGCGCTGAGCCGACAGCCCGTCGCGCTTGAGTTGCGAAAAGCTCGTCGCGCTCCAGACCGTGGCACCGACGTGCCAGTCTTTTTCCAGCAGATCGGCCGCAGCGATTACCTCGAGCAGAATCGTGCCGCAGCCCAGCAATTGCACCTGATGCTCGTGCGCGCTGTTGCCTTCGGAGAATTTGTAGAGACCTTTGACGATCTGGTCTTCCACCCCTTCCGGCATGGCCGGGTGGGTGTAGTTCTCGTTCATCATCGTGATGTAGTAGTGCACGTCCTTTTGCTCGACGTACATTTCCTGCAGTCCGCGATGGATGATGACCGCCATCTCGTAGCAGAAGGTCGGATCATAGGCCTTGCAGTTCGGTACGCAGTCGAACAATACGTGCGAGTGCCCGTCTTCGTGCTGCAGGCCTTCGCCGTTCATGGTGGTGCGGCCGGAGGTCCCGCCCATGAGAAAGCCGCGTGTGCACATGTCGGCGGCGGCCCAGCATAGATCGCCGATGCGCTGATAGCCGAACATCGCATAGAAGGCATAGAACGGGATCATCGTCTTGCCGTGGTTGTAGTACGACGTGCCGGCGGCGATGAAAGACGACATCGAGCCCGCTTCGGTGATGCCTTCTTCCAGGATTTGACCGTCGACGGCTTCCTTGTAATACGCCAGCTGATCGGAATCCTCAGGCGTGAACAGCTGGCCGAACGGCGAGTAGATCCCCATGGAGCGGAACATGCCCTCCATGCCGAACGTTCGCGCCTCATCAGGGATGATGGGGACGAGACGGTCCTTGAGATTCTTGTCGCGCGCCAGTACCTGCAGGATACGAACGAAGGCCATCGTGGTCGCCATTTCGCGGTCGCCGGACCCTTCGAGGATCTTCGAGAAGGCGGACAAGGGCGGGATTTCCAACGCCTCCCAATCCTGTCGCCGCTGGGGCAGATAGCCACCCAGCTCTTGCCGACGGGCATGCAGATACTGCATTTCCTCGGAATCTTCGTCAGGTTTGTAGAGTGGTACGTCGTCGATCTGGTCGTCCGGGACCGGGATCTCGAAGCGATCGCGAAAGGCCCGGATGTCGTCCTGCTGCACCTTTTTCTGTTGGTGCGTGATATTCCGGCCTTCGCCCGAGTCGCCCATACCATAGCCCTTGACCGTCTTGGCCAGAATCACGGTCGGCCGACCGTTCTTGGCATGGACCGCCCGGTGATACGCTGCGTACACCTTGTCGGGGTCGTGACCGCCTCGATTGAGACTCGCGACTTCTTGGTCCGATAACGACGCCACCATCTCTTCGAGTTCGGGATACTTACCGAAGAAGTGTTCGCGCGTGTAGGACCCGCCATTCGCCTTGAAGGCTTGATAGTCGCCGTCGACCGTCTCGGTCATCAGCTTTTCGAGGGTGCCGTTATGGTCTTGTGCCAGCAGCCGATCCCAGGCAGAGCCCCAAATGACCTTGATGACATTCCAGCCGGCACCGCGGAACGCGCCTTCAAGCTCGTCGATGATTTTGCCGCCACCGCGAACCGGGCCGTCCAGGCGTTGCAGGTTGCAGTTGATCACGAAGATCAGGTTGTCCAGACCTTCGCGGGCCGCGAGGCCGATCGCGCCCCGGGACTCGGGCTCGTCCATCTCGCCGTCGCCGCAGAAACACCAGACGTGGCGCCCCTCGGTGTTCTGAACACCGCGGTTGTGCATGTACTGCATGAACCGGGCCTGGTAGATGGCAGTGATCGGCCCGATGCCCATCGACACCGTCGAAAACTGCCAGTAGTCCGGCATCAGCCACGTGTGCGGGTAGCTAGACAGCCCCTTGCCCGTCGATTCGGCACGGAAGTTGTAGAGCTGATCCTCCGTCAGACGACCCTCAAGGTACGAGCGGGCGTAGAACCCGGGGGCGGAATGCCCCTGGAAGTAAACAAGATCACCTCCGTGTTTTTCCGACGGCGCGTGAAAGAAGTGATTGAAGCCGACTTCATAGAGTGTGGCCGCAGACGCAAAGCTGGCGATATGCCCGCCAACGCCCTCATGGATGCGGTTGGCCTGGAGAACCATGGCCATCGCGTTCCAGCGAATGATCGACCGAATCCGCCATTCGATTCGTGAATCGCCCGGCGATTGCGGCTGCTGCTCGGCGGGTATCGTGTTCAGGTAGGCCGTAACAGGGGAAGAAACGATCTCGACACCTGCCCGGCGGGCTCGGTCGAGCAACATTTCAATGAGGAAGTGGGCCCGTTCATGGCCCTCCCGTTCAAGTACCGCATCGAGGGAATCGGCCCATTCGGCGTTTTCCAACGCCGTGTCATCGGATTCGGTAGCCGGCGAAGGGAATGCAAGCACGCTGTCGCTCATGAGTAGTCCTGTAAAACAGAGAACTAAAGGGCGCCAGGAAACCGCGGATGTACGCCGTTATCCTGACAGCCGGAGTTCATCGTATTTTCAGCATGAGCGAGCGGTGCCCGCAATTTATAAAACCGGGAACAAACTTCCCAAATTTGCAAGCAATGAGGGGGTTTATGGGCGGCTGGTTGAGATAGGGCGCACAACTGCTATGGCGAAAGGGATGCGCCAGCTACGTAAACGAGTGCCCCTTGGTCTGGAGCGACTTTTCAATCGCGTTCACAAGTGCCCGGGTTCTGCGTGTAATGTGCTTCCGTTCCGGAAAGACCGCCACGATCTCAAGTGGAGCAGGGCGGAAATCCAGCGGCAGTTCTATCAGATTTCCGGAGCGCAGTTCCGGTTTTATGAATTCGGTCGGGATGATGGCATAGCCGAGACCACGCAGTGCGCCGTTGATCAGCATATTGCTGCTGTCGACCTTGTATTTTGATTGAACGTCGAGGGCGAAGCATGTCCCATCCGGTCTGACAAATTGCCAGGGATTGGAGCGGAGGGCGCTCAAGGTTGAGATGCAGGGCAAAGACGCCATCTGTGCCACTGTTGACGGTTTCCCATACGTCTCTATAAGCGACGGGGCGGCGACGACAGAGCTCTGAATTGTCAGGAGCCGCCGCATTACAAGAGAGCTGTCTTCTGGTGCACCCCTCAGATACGCGATCGAGACATCGATTTCTCGCCGGACCGGGTCGAGGGACTGCATGCTCGTGATGCACTCGAGATCCACCATCGGGTGGTGTCTGGCAAATTCCGACACCACGTCGCTAAGCCAGACGACCCCAAACTCGGTCGGAATCGAGACTTTCATTCGTCCGCTTAGCTGGCCATCTGTCTCACGCAGGATGTTCTTCGCCTCGAGAAGATCATCCATCAATCCCACGGCATAGTCATAGAGAACCTGTCCGCTCGGCGTAAGGCTGCAGTGCCTTGAATTCCGGGATAACAGCCGTGCTTCAAACTCATCCTCGAGCTTGTTGAGTCGCCGACTAATCGTTGAAGTCGGAATACGAAGGTCTTTGGACGCGCCGGATATGGTTCCGTGACGGGCGACTTCTATGAAGGTTGCCAAATTATTTAGATCCACAGTCACTATCCGTTAGCCGAAAGAGGGCATGTCATGCGAGTCGACGGACAAGGCGATATGAACCTGTCCCCGGATATCGAACCCAGCGATACCGTCGCGACGCGTTCTCAGGCCGGCCGGATTGGTGCGCCATCGGGCCCGAAAGAAAATCGCATATGTGCGCCCGCGCTGGTTTGCATGTCGACGGCCGTGGTGGAGGCGGTCATGAACCAATCCCGGACCCGGCGGCGATCGATCGCACGCTGTGCGAGCCGCTGATAGTCGAACAGCGCGATATTGGAGCCGCCCTGAAAGTCTCGTACTGAGGTATAGATGATCCCGTGTGCACCGGCCACGCGCGCGTTCTGAGCAAACAGCTGGGGTGCCGTGTAATCTGAACCGGTTGCGGTCCACGCTGGATCGGTGTCGAACGGCGGCGAGGTCAAATCGGCGACTCGACATCGTTGAACATCGAACGCGATCCGAGTGACGCCGGCCATGGACGATGGTGTGCTCCGCGCCGTGCCTTTCTCGCGGAGCAGGCGGACCTGCCGGTACGCGCGTTCCGCAAGGGCCGTGCGTTCATGAAAACTGGCGTAGAGCACGCCGGCGTTAGAGGCCGCCGTATTGAAGCGGCCGTTGCCTTGGCTCAGCGGATACTTGAAGGTGAAGGCCAGCGCGTTGTCATAAGACGCCAGATCCCGGGATCTACGGGCGGCCTCGCCGCGTGCGGCGCCCTCCCGTGAGCGTCGGATGGCTTCACGGGCATGGCGAGCCGTCTCATCGCTGTCCGACAGGCGGTTCACGACGAGATATTCCGGCGGGAGGATGCGGTAGTACGACGCGGGGTCTTGGTCTTCAAGATGCGGCGTGATAGCAGCGGCAGCCCAATCCTCGGCTGGCATCAGTTCGCCTTGCGGGTTGCTAGTGGACCCGTGATTCGAAATACCGCGTGACATCCACGAGCCCCTCCAGGCGCTGCATGAGATCGATCGGTGGCGCGCCAAGTGCTTCATGGGGGCCGTAGAGGAATTCCCGAACCTGAGCCGGGTGGCCGATCAGGCTGCCGAGCGCATCGATGGTCCGAACCAGCATGACCGCACGCTCATACGCGTCCGAGTTGGCCGCAAGCGAGGCCTGGCCTCGATGTAGTCGGGACACGAATGACGGGCTGACGTGCAGTATGCCCGCGACATCCCGTCCGATCAGGTGGTATTCATCGATGGCGTTACGAACCACGGTCGTGATCGCACTTGCCATCTGATCCGGGGTCGATTGGTTCTCTACGGCAAGCGGGGCGTCGATAAATGAAGCGTAATCCGACGAGATAAAGCCGAGGCTCGCTGACTCGGCGCGACCTTCACTTTGCGTCATGACCATCCTCCTGGGATAAGTCGCCCATGACAATTGCTGAATACACGCTAGCACGAATTCGTTGTTTCACCACGTTATGTCTTGACGCCGTATCGTTCAGTAACCGGGCCAAGTTAGGGGGAAGCATGGGCGCAGGTGTTAATGGCCAGACCCTTACGACTCGAATTCGCCGGCCTGCCGCATCACGTCGCCTCGCGTGGTGATCGCCGGGAAGCTATTTACGAAGACGGCGAGGATCGCGTCGCCTTTTTGAACGTGCTGGCGAGCGTAGCGCGGCGCTTCGGCTGGCTGGTTCACGCGTATTGCTTGAAGGGCAATCGCTATCATTTGCTGATTGAAACGCCGGACGGCAACCTCGCCCACGGCATGCGCTATTCAACGAGTGTATACCCGGCGCACACAGCAAGATTTGACCTTATTTGCCGTGGATTTATCGGCCAGGTCCGACAACCACGAGGGCTTTACACGCGCCAGGCGTTTAACAAGTCTACTCATTCTCTAAAATGCGGCCACGAAACAAATGACGTGTGTATAGCTTGAGCCCGGGCGTTTCTCGGCGCCCAATCGATCGATCACAGCATAACGCAGCAGCAGCCGGTACTCAGCTGCCATAAAACGCAACACCATAACTGCTGCATCCGTAGGCAATAATGCCAGCGATCACGGCGAGGCCGACGCTCCCTGTGGCCCGCAACCCCGCGGCTGTCGCCACGCCGCCGATGCCATATGACAATACGTTGCCCCAGGAGGGCTGGCTCAGGAGTGGCTGGCCAAAGGTAGCCACAGTCAATCCGACCAGAACCGCCGGACCAACGATTCTTATGGTGGGGTGGTCGCCGGAGAGTATCGTGCCCAGTCGGCTGTGGCGGGGAATAAGAAACGGCACGATGCGGCACAATCCGGTCACGAGCGCCATGGCGCCCATGGCAATAAATAACGTCTGGTCGTTCATAGTTGCTTTCGATGGTCGCGTATGAAAGAGACGGTGGCGCTGGCACCGATGGCCGCGAACAAGGCAACCGCGATATTCCCCGCCAGGATCCCGATCAAGGCGCCGGCTGCGGCCGCGATCAGCGGGAAGACGTTATGACGGCCAAGGTTTTCGAGCGCCAGGCTCAGGAATAGGGCCGGCAGTGCGAACCGCAGCGCGTTGACGACCGCAGGCGCGGTATCTTTGAGGACGGTGCCAAGGGCGCCGCCGAAAGCCGTACTCAATACCCATGACAGGTACGCGGCCAGGGCGACGCCGGTGATCCAGGCGGTGAGGTCGCGCGTCGGTTCCGCTTCCCGTTTGACTAGTACGGTCGCGAATACCTCATCGGTCAACGACAGCGCCAGAGGCAAGCGGGCCGCGAGACGTCTGGGGAAGATGCGCCGGATCAGTGAGCCGTAGATGACATGGCGGGAATCGATCAGTGCGCAGAGGCCGACGACATACGGCCAGTGGGTATGGTGCTGCATCGCCGCCAAGAGAATGAACTGACTGCCACCGGCAAAGATGGTCGCGGAGAACAGGATCGGCACGTAGATGGCATAGCCGAAGGTGGTGGCTGCCGCCCCAAAGGTGATCGCGACAGGGATATAGCCCAAGCTGATCGGGGCAGCGGACCGGATTCCGTTCTGTAGGGCCTGCAGTATCGTCATACCGCCTCGAGCGCGAAGACATGCGTGCCGGCATGCCAAGGGTCGCGACCGTGGGTCGCATATATACGGCGGTGAGCGATCAGCTCAAAACCGATTTCGCGGGCCAGATCCAGGAAACACGCCGGGGACGTTTTTTGCTCCACTTCGTCGTCGAGTCCGGCGATGAGCGCTTCGAGCTCCAATGCGTGGAATCGGTAGAACGCGAGTTCGGGGGTCGAGGCGCGGGCAGGCAGATCGAGATGGTGGATCTGACTCAAGAGTCGGCGGGCCTGGCCTGCGGCCACTTCGCCTTTCCCGGCCAGCGCGTTGTACAGCATGCCCGGCACGGTCCGATGGCAAAGCTCAACCAGCGAGATTTCATCCGCTGTGGCCTGGGCTGGATGCGCCCGAACCCGCGTGTCGTGGATATAACGTAGATGATGGGCCAGCAAGTGATCGCGGCGTTCGGCTTTGTTGCCGAATGATGTGATCATTTCGTCGCTGACGCACAGCGTGCCGCCGCTATTCATCCGGCCCCGGATATTGCTCAGAAATTGGGTGGTATCGAGATGATGCGAGGCGCCGATCGAAATCACATGGTCATACTTTGGCGACGCCGGGATATCCGCGATGCCGGCCAGGGCCGTGGTAATCCTTGGGTTATTCTCGAAACGAGTTTCGAGATATCGGTGCGCGGTGCGACTGGGGTTAACGGCGGCAAAATATGTCTCGGGGATCAGTTCGTCGATCATGGCCAGCGGCAGGCCGGAACCGGTGCCAACATCGAGAACAGGCCCTCGGCCGGCGGCGCCAGCGCGATATAAATGCGTGGCCACTTCCACGCATTGGCGCGCATACGCCGGGTGCACCAACTCGAACGCGGCGTCGCTGTCGACATCGATGCGATCCTCGAACGAGACACCCGTATCAAGGCGGCTATCGGCATGCGAGGTCGCGTTTTTCACGCCGACGTGGCTGGGCGCGGTCGGGTAACCGGCATTCGTCAGGATTTCGGCGGCCAGCGTCGAGACGCAGATCGCCGGTGCCGCGGCCTGCTCTCGTAGTGCGGCTAGCTCCGCTTCACTCAGCCACCGACGCCGCGCGGCGCGATTCGAGAGTTCAATGGCCTTGGCCAGAGACGGCGGGTAGTCGCCCTTGGGGATGCGTTCATGCGTCCCGGCGCTGGAGAGCACGATAATCTCCGGATTCTGGTTGCCGGCATAGGTCAGCGACATGCCCGGCTCGGTCTTGGACTCGGGGCCGAGGTGTGACTCCAGCGTCTCGAACGCCTCGGCAAAATCGAGCGCACAGTCGGTCAAGCGAACACGCCCGAATGGGATTCCGTGCTTGGCATCGACGCACAGGCGCGTGACGAGGTCGGATACGCCCGACCAGCCTTCGTTCGATGTCGGCCAATCAAGGCGTATGGCGTGGGTATCTTTGCAGGTCGCGCGCTGATCGGGGTAGATGACCGACACAATCGCATGTGCCCCACGCTCGCCGGCTCGGTAGACGTGGTCGTCGTCAGCCTTGAAGGTTTTCGCTTGACCGGCGTATAGCATGGCGCGGTCATCTAGTCCGCCGACGATGAGCGCGCCGCTTAACACAAGCACGTGTTCGGTGACGCCTGTCGCGTGCGCGTCGGCCTCTCGAACCGCGCCGTGAGCGAGCTTCATCGAGAACGTCTCGATCTTGCGGTCGGAATCTTCAAAATTGATCAGCTCGACCGACACCCCCTCGGATGTCGAAGACTGCGGCGGCGCGTTGCCGACGAGATCGCCGTAGCCCACATCCAAGACCTGGGCCAACTGCCACAGCGTTTCGATCGTCGGGTTGCCTTGGCCACGTTCCAGGTTCGACAAGGTCGATTTGCCGATACCCGTGAGTTCAGAAAGCCCCGTTAACGTGATCTCCCGTTCGGTGCGGAAGGTCTTGATGTTACGCGCGATCTGGTCGTGGATTTTCTGGTTGTTTGCCGGGCTCAAAGCGAAGCTCTGGTAAGATCTGTCGGTGTGGTTATTCCAATATAGTGGAATAGATGCCGGCCTGACAACAACAGGATCGTGCCGGTAGCTCGGTGTTTGCGCCGAGTTGGGTTAAGCACAACACCACGGAATCGTCATCGATTGCGGGATCGGCAAAGCAAGGGGAGGTGCCAGCAGGATTGTTCCATTATAGTGGAAGTAAGTCAGCATATGGCACGCTGGGTAAGTGCGCCGCCCGATTGGACTCGCCGGAGCATTTCATCGTTGCCAGCTTGTCGTCTCGACCCGGCGAGGCGTTCTCGGCGCGGCAGGACACCAGTTGGCGTTTCCGGTGATCCCGGGGTGGTTTAATTTCAAAGGCGGCAAATGAGATGCGCGCGGAACTGGGTCTGGCCGCTGTTGGAAAACGAAGCGCCATCAAGTGCAGCGCATCGATATCACTAAAGACGTGGCGTTGGGCTTGTTCTGTGCATGCGCAGCACGGCTGCCCTTCATTCGTGCGTTGAGCTCGGAACGTCAGGCGCCTGGCATTGGGTTGTCCGCTGTTTGGCGCAACGCCGCCACCAGCCAATGATGGAACGCAATCTTTCGTTCGTCGGAATCGATCGGGGCGGCGGATAGGAGCCAGTACGATGAACCGTCGGCGATAAAACCCATGGGGGCTTCCAGTTCTCCGGCGCTAATCTGGTCGGCCACCATATAGACCGAACCGACAGCGACGCCCAGCCCGGCCCGTGCGGCTTGGAGGCTGAGGTAGAAATGCTCGAATTCGAGCTCTCGATCCACCGTCCACGTCTGTTGCAAGCGAGCACGCCACGGGCGCCACGCCGAGGGCCGCGATGTCGTATGAAGCATGGTGCGGGCGGCGCTCGTTGAATGAACCATCGCCGGTGACGCCACAATGCCGGTAATCTCATCGGCGACGCGGCAGGCGAAGACTTCCGGCCCCCATTCGAAGTCGTCTCGCCGTAGCGCGAGATCGATCGCGCTCGCCTGAAAGTCCACTGGCCCGCCCGACGCGAACAGGTGCAGCGTGATGCGCGGATGCTGGGCGTAGAAGTCTGGCAGACGGGGGATCAGCCACTGCATCGCTATTGTCGGTTCGCAGGACACCACCAGCGGTTTATCCGCGGTGACGGGCTGCTCGAATGTCGTCAACGCGCTCGAGAGCGTATCCAGAAGATTCTGACTGACGCGATATAGCTCGACGCCTTTGGGCGTCAGGCGCACGGCGTGGTGCTCGCGATCGAAGAGTGGGGTGCCGAGTTCACGCTCCAGGTCGCGGATTCGCTTGCTCACGGCACCGGGCGTCACGAATAAGCGATCCGCTGCGGCCGTCATGCTATGGGCTCGGGCCACGGTGACGAATACACGCAGGGCGTCAAGAGATCTGATCATGCGGCGTTTCCTGGCCCTGGCTGGTGCCGTGAGAAAAAGTCTCACATCAGTGTGAAAAAAAGTCGTTTCTCAGCCAAGTGTCTTTTGTCCGATTGTGTCGGCATGAGCCGATGCAATGCCCGGAAACGCACGGGCCAGGAGGGCAAGCATGTCGACTTTGCAGGAAGCCGCAGCAAGACGTTGTCTCGAGGGCCGCATTTTCCCCGAGATCGATATCGAAGATCCATGCCGCAGCGTCGCGCGATACAACCATCGTTTCGTCGACGGCTCCAAAACGACTCAACTGCCCACCCGCCTGGGGGCCCATGCGCCAACCCCCGACGATCTTGGGGGTGAGCGGCCCGCGGTGTTCGGGTGGCGACGTTCCGCAAGGACTTCTAACAGGAGCGTGGCGTTCGCCTGACGGGCGTCGCGTACATATTGATGATCGATGCCAATTATTGGCCCATGCTCGGCACCGTCATGTTAATCGCGGTGGGCATGGCCATCAGCCCCGGGCAGGATTTTGCGCTCGTCAGTCGAAACGCGATGGTGTATTCGCGCCGCGCCGGTGTCTGGGCGAGTTTTGGGATCGCAACGGCGGTCTGGCTTCACGTCGCATATTGCATCACCGGCGTTGCCTTGCTTGTGGCCAGCTTCCCCCGGCTCTACGTGGTGATCCGCTGGACCGGTGCCGCCTATCTCGTTTATCTCGGCATTCAAAGCCTTTTCAGATCGACCGCACACCCGGAAGAAACGCCGGCTCATCAGTCCGATATAACAGACCGGTCGGCTTTTGGTGCGGGTTTTTTATGTAATGCGCTCAATCCGAAAACTACGCTGTTTTTCCTCAGCATATTCACGCAATTGATTAAACCCGCAACGCCGATAAGCATTCAATTATTGTGCGGATTGATCATTTCTCTCGCCCACCTGGCTTGGTTCGGTAGCGTTGCGTTCTGGCTGTCCACCCCACGGCTGCAAGCCGCCATATGGCGATTCAAACCGTGGATCGAAAGGGCGGTCGGCACTGTTCTGATATGCCTAGCCGCGCACTTGGTTTATTAATCGTCATCAATCCTATCTCGCTGATGAGTCAGTCAATACGGCCGCGTCGGGGTTTGTTGTCATATCTCTGGCTTGGGCCTATATTTCGTTAAAAGGATAGGCGACGGGCGGCATGGCGCGGGGGAGAAGACGAAAGCAGGCCGGTGGCCTGGAAGTAATAGCCGGCGCGCCTTGGCCGATCGGTTTTGCTCTGGGCCTTGTTGGGTTCGTGGTCATCCGTTATGGCACCGCCCTTGCGCTGTCGGGTACGGGCAATCCTTACCTGGCACCCACGGCAGAGCTGCTTCGCGGTGGCGCGCTTGCGGGACTGGCGTGGTTGTTTCTTGGCGTCTGCTGGTTCGCGGCGCTGATGTCGTTTGTGCGGCAGCGGTTTTCATCGCCATCGGCGACGGCCAAGAAGCCACCCGCCAAGCGCAGCACGCGGCGTCGTGGCAACGCGCCATCGTCGGCCTACAGACGAGAGGCGCCGTGGGTGTTCGTTGATGAGTCGTCTCGTACGCCCACCCATGCGGCGTCCAGCCAATCGAATGAACCGGCGCCGGTGACGCCGGAGAACATCGCCAATCTGAGCTGGCTGCAGTTCGAGCAGTTGATTGCGGCCAGTTTTCGCCGGAAAGGCTTCTCGGCAGAGCTGACGGCCGAGGGGGCAGACGAAGGCATCGATATCGTCTTGCGAGAACGCGACAATATGCTGCTGGTGCAATGCAAGCACTGGGCGGCGGTGTCGGTAGGCGTGAATGTGGCGCGTGAGTTGTTTGGTGTGATGCACGCCAAGGGGGCTCGCAAGGCGATATTGGCGACCTCGGGCCGGTTGACGCCGGACGCGCGGCGATTCTGTAACGACAACGCAATCCACTGTATCGACGCGGGCAGTCTGTATTCGTTTGTCGATCCGTCCGCGATGCCGCCGCAACACGAGATTGCTTCCGACCGGCGCGATCTTTGCCCCTTGTGTGGCGCCGCCATGGTGCTCCGGCGCGGGCGCCAGTCCGGGCGCCGCTTCCGGGGCTGCTCGCGTTATCCTGCTTGCAAAGGCAAGCGGTTCGCCGGGGTGGCCGACGGCTGATCGGATAGCCGCTTGCCCGGTGTCCGTGCCGGCGTAACCTGGCACCCAATATCTCCCGGATTCGTGGCGGCCCGTGATCTGATCGCGGGTATAGACCCAGTCGTGAGCGAATTAGCTTGTATCATAGGCCGCCACAAAGCGCCTGACCCTTTGCCTGGATTGAAGCCTATGCCGGAAGCTATCTTTCCGTGAGCCGCCTTTTTTCCGACCAACCCGGCGACGACGGGCTGCCGGGTGCCGAGCGCCGGCTGGCTGTTCTGGTGCTGATCATCGGCACGCTGATGGCCGTTCTCGATGGTTCCATCGTCAATATCGCTCTGCCGACCATTGCCGACGAGCTGCATGCGTCGGCTTCGACCACGATCTGGGTCGCCAACGCTTTTCGCCTGATCAGCGCCATGGGCTTGATCAGCTTTGCCGCGCTGGGTGATGTCATCGGCTATCGAGGCGTGTATCTGTTCGGCCTGGTGGTGTTCACCCTGGCGTCGCTCGGCTGTGCATTGTGCGATGCCATGGTGCCGCTGATCGCCCTGCGCGGTCTGCAGGGGTTCGGCGCGGCCGCGACCTTGAGCGTCGGCCCGGCGCTGTATCGCACCATTTTTCCCAAGCGGTTGCTGGGCTCCGCGATCGGCTTGAGCGCGCTGGTTGTTGCCTCGGGAATGGCTGCCGGACCCTCGATCGGCGGCGGTATTCTGGCCGTGCTGGGCTGGCCCTGGCTGTTCGCGATTAACGTGCCGTTAGGGCTGATCAGTTATCTGATCGCGCGCCACGCCTTGCCGAGAGAAGGCGGCCGGGGCGGCCGTTTCGATATCGTCGGCGCCGTGCTCTCGTCGATATCCCTCGGCGCGCTGGTGCTCGCGGTGGATGGGCTGTCCGGCCAGGGCGCCAGCGCCTGGGCGGCGCCCCTGTTCACACTGAGTGTGGTTGCGGGGGTGTTGTTCATTGTCTGGCAACGCCGGGTCGCGCATCCGTTATTGCCCCTGGATATCTTCCGGTCCCGCCGTTTCTCCATGGCGGCCCTGACGTCTTTTACCGCGTTCACCGCCCAGGGCATCACCTTCATTGCGCTGCCGTTTTTGTTCCAGAGTATCCAGGGTTACAGCCCTTTGATGTCGGCCCTGTTGTTCTCGCCCTGGCCGATCATCGTGATTGCTGCCGGGCCGATAGCCGGGCGCTTGTCGGATCGTTTCAATCCGACGCCGATCTCGACCGTCGGTCTGGTGGTGTTCATGCTGGGCATGGTGTCGCTGGCATTGCTGGGCCCGGCGGCGAGCGTCGCGGATATTGTCTGGCGCACCGCGCTCTGCGGCCTGGGCTACGGCTTCTTCCAGGCGCCGAACAATCACGAGCTGCTCGGCAGCGTCCCCCGCGAACGTAGCGGCAGCGCCTCGGGTATTCTGGCCAGCGCGCGGACCTTTGGTCAGTCCCTCGGCGCGGCGTTTGTCGCGATTGTGCTGGCACGTGCGGCCGAGCAACTGGCACCGGGCGCGGTTGCCATGACGGTCGCGCCGGTACATTTGGCCTTATGGATAGGTGTTGGCATCGGCTTGTCGGCAATCGGCATCAGCGCGGCAAGAATATCGATGCACCGGGCGGGCTGATCGTCCTGTTACGAACCGGTAGGGCAGGTTGTGCATACCGTGCGTGCGGGGCAGGTCGTGGCGGTTACAAGACTGGCGCCTGAATGAGCGCATCGGAGGCTCTGCGTGAAAAGCGCGCCGTGGCATCGGCTGCATGAGCCGCCGAAGCCAAGTCGTGTGGCCGAAGGACTTGCACGCCCGAACCTTGCGGCCAGGCAGGGTCGCTGCCGGGCCGCAAGGTCCGCTGTCGTTCAAGCGTCCGCTTGAGCTACACCTTCGTCACGAGGGGTCTGGGCGGGTTCACCGACGAACTCGGCGATCTTCACGCCGTGCGCGGTGGCGATCATTTCCGCAGCCTTTTCGCCAATCATCATCGTGGCCGCGTTTGTATTGCCGCTGACCACGTTCGGCATGACGCTGGCGTCGGCCACGCGCAGGTTCTGGACGCCCATCACGCGTAACTGTGGATCGACGACGCTGCCGATCCGGCAGGTTGTGGTGGGATGATAGACCGTGAATGCGTAGTGGCGTGCAAGGTCTTCGAGCAGTTCATCGCCTGGCACATCGCCTTCGGCGTGCCCATGCTTGTCGGCCAGGAAGGGCGGAATCAGCACGGGGCCGATGCGCCGATCCCCGGGCCAGTGGGCGACCACATCCAGGACCTTGCGCATGACGGCGACCATGACCTTCATGTCGTGCGGATCGTCGAAGTAGTTCATGCGGAGGGCGGGATGATCGGCAGCGCGGGTGCTCTGGAGCACGATCTCGCCCTCGCTGTGCGGCTGAACCGGATTCGCGAGCACGATGATGCTTTCGGCATCGGCCGCCAGTCGTTTGGACGCGTCGTCGAAGTACTCGTCCGGATCCACCCGAAAGCAGCCCCGCCACAGATCGTGGTTGTAGCCGCAGGCCAGAAAGCCGATCTGTGCATCGTGGGTGTTTTGATCGCCCAGTTGGGTCGAAAACCACGCGCCCGCATCGTAGAGCGACGAGGAAATCAGGCTCTCCCCCTGGCTGGCCCATTGGTTAAAACGCCGCTCCGCCTCCTGTTTCAGCGCCTTGAGTGCCTCCGGCATGTGCGCGTCGTCCGCGGGATCCGCCGGCAGCGGCCCTGCAGGCGCGCGCAGTGCATCGGGGCCCAGGGACATCCCGACCTCGCTCATGGGCACCCCGACGCCGGGCGCGGGGAAGAACAGGCCGACGTGGACGTGGTCCTTGAGATGCTTGCCCACATGCGGTGAATCGACATGGCATTCGACGCCGACGGCTTCCAGCTCTGCTCGCGGCCCGATGCCGGACAAAAGCAGCAGATGCGGCGATCCGATGGCACCGCCGCTCAATACCACTTCCCGGGCAGCCGACACGGTACGGGTCTCGCCGCTGGCTGTGCGGTACTCGACACCTGTTGCGATGGATTGCCCCGCGGGGCAATCCAGATGCACCCGTGTGACGTGTGCACCCGTGATGATCGTGAGGTTTTCCCGATGTTCGGGCTCGCCCTCGAGAAAGGCATGGAACGTGCTCGAGCGCTTGCCGCTGTGCGTTGTGGTCTGGAACAGTGAGGCGACACCCGCCGGGCCGCCGCGATCCCGTCCATTGTAGTCGCCCCAGGGGATACCCGCGGCGTCGCAGGCGTCCACGAATTCACGCGCGCCCGGGATCACGGGCGAGCGCACGGATACCCCGAGGGGTCCTTCAGTGTTGTGTGCCGCCTTGTCGATCGGTATTTCGTCGCTCGGCGCGAGCCCTTCCGTCTTCTTGAAATAGGGCAATACCTCGTCGTAACTCCAGCCAGTGGCGCCGCCTTGTGCCCACGCGTCGAAATCCCCCGGATGGCCGCGAACATAGGCCATGTAATTGATGCCCGATGAGCCCCCGAGCATCTTGCCTCGCGGCATCATCATGCGGCCGTCCTTCAGGCCGAGACCGCACTGGCCGGCGTCCGCCGTGTACATCCAGTCGGTTTCCGGGTTCAGTTGTAGCGCCGCGCAGGCGGCCGGCACCAATTCCTCGGCTGGCGGCCGCTCACCGGCTTCCAGTAGCGCGACCCGACAGGTGGGGTCCTCGGATAAATGTGCGGCTATGATCGCGCCGGCGGATCCACCGCCCACGACAACAAAATCGAAATCGTCTGACATGTCTGCTCCTCTCGCACCGGTGTTATTTATGTGAGTATCGGATTCAAAGCCGTTCCCATTGCCGTGTATGCATGGGCGGCACCCCGTTCGCCGCCGAAGTGGGCCTCGAACGTGAAGGAACCGCCGAACCCGGCAGTGGCCGGGCTATCGAGCGCGGTGATCGACTCAGGCGAGTGCGCTAGCCGACGTTACGTGCTGCCGGCCAGCTCGAAGGCGCACGAGCCGGGGAACAAAACCGGATGTCCGCAGATTACCCATTGCTTACAACGACGATAGCAAAGCGCGGGTGTAATCGCGGTCACCGGCAGCTTATGCTTTAGTCGTGCGCAATTTGCGGATATTTTGCCCCGCAGCTCCGTCGGCAAACTTATCTGGTAATTGAGAATACGCTGGCCGTGCCGAACGCGTGGTCGTTTGACTCGCCCTGAATTGGCGCGGCATAACCACTTTATTTGTCGATCGTGGCGGGATTCGGGCGGACGCTGACCTTTGGCATGGTTATCCGCGGTGAATAGGCGTGGCGTTGCCGCCAGGTGGCGGGTCAGTGGGCTGCAGCTTCAGGCTCTGGCTGTACCGGAATTGCAAGTTCGTTGCGACGCATGAGCGGAAAGGGCCTTTACCATTCGTTCTGTCAATTGGCGCCTGAGTCGGCCAGGCGACAAGCCGGGCCCTATTCTTTCGCTGGCATGCATTGGCCGTGGATGGCGAAAGGCGTGATGAATGGCTTGTCCACGAGAGGTCGTGAAGCCGCGGCGGCTGAGCGAGTGGTCAGCGCGGTGTCTGGACGGATTCAGCGATGCCGTATCAACGCTGATTATTAACCCGGCACAAAAATAGATGATTTTTCGAGTTAATAGCGCGAGTATGTGACCGCATGCTCGCTGCGGCCATCGGTCGCGAAGCCTTTGAAAATAAAAGACGGACAGGCGCCGGCTTTTATTTTTGAAGGCGTTGAAAACAGCTGATGAAGTCAGCTGTTTTGATGCCGGATTAATAATAAGGCGATGAGCGTATCGGGCAAATCTTGTGTCCTGCGTTTGATGGCTCACGCACTCACAGGGAAAGACCGCGATTTCCATCCAGTACTTCGTCGATACCGACACAAGCTGGATATCGAATCTTGTTCGGCGACAGCGTCGAATCTCGCGGCCTGGAGGAAAAACGCTGATTGCACTCGACGAACAGGCATGTATTGGCGTTGAGCTTCGAGCAAGTATCCGGATGTTAAGCCGTTGACAATTCAGGCGGTTGCAGCCCGATTGGAGGCCGGTAGGCGATAACGCAGGGCCTGTTTCGGTTGCTCGGCAGCGCTTGTTGAGCCCACCATTTAATGGCATTACGGTCAGCAGAGGTCGGATGTCGCGAGGCCAACGCATGAATCGAGGGCGTCGCGGGTTGGAGATTCAGTCTGACGCCGCAATGGTCCTCGATTATTCACGGCGTATGCGACGGAGGCGATATGAACTCTCGTTCGGGCACAGGTTTTGCGCTGCTGGGGGCCTCGCTGATCGCCATCAGCTATGGGCTGGCGCGCTTTGCCTTCGGGCTGTTCGTGCCGCCAATCCGCGCCGATCTGGGACTGACCCCTTCGGTGATCGGCATCATCGGTGCGCTGCCTCTCGTCAGTTTCGTACTGGCCACGCTGGTCGCGCCGGTCGCCGCCGATCGCTTGGGTGCCCGCAACACCGCAGTACTGTCCGGTCTTTTCGGTCTGGGTGGTCTGGGGCTGATTAGTCAGGCCAGCGCGGCCCTGCCGCTCGGCGTCGGTGTGTTTTCTTGCGGCATCTGTACGGGTCTGATGATGCCGGCGCTCACAGCCGCCATGCAGGTACTGGTGGACCGCTCGGTGCACGGGCGTGTGAGCTCGGTCATGAATGCAGGCACCAGCATTGGCGTGATCCTTGCTGTGCCGACCGTTCTGTTCCTGGCCAGCGCGTGGCGTACGGCGTATATCTCCTTTGCCGTTCTGGCGGGCATCGGGGTGATTGCGGCGTGGTTGTTCATCCCCTCGGTGTCGCGGGTCATGCCTTCGAACGCCGCGCCGCCGCCGCCGATCAGCGGCTTGCAATGGCGACGTCTCGCGCGGCTATCACTGTTTGCATTCGCGATGGGGGTGGTGTCTTCCGCATACTGGATCTTTGCGCCCGATCTGGTGGTCACGCTTGGCGGACTGGCGTCGGATGCCACCGGCTGGCTATGGCTCGCGGTGGGTATCGCCGGCCTCGGCGGTGCCGTGGTGGCCGATCTCGCCGATCGAAACAACCCGCCGATTACACAGGCGCTGATGCTGATGATGCTGGCAGCGAGCCTGGCGTTGCTTGCCGCCAGCCCCGGCCAGCTGGACATCACGGCGTTTTCCGCGCTGGTCTTCGGTCTGGCTTATATGAGTCTCACGGGCCTTTATCTAATGACGGGCATCCGTCTGTTGCCCGGCCGGCTGTCCATGGGGCCAGTCCTGCCATTCATGGCGGTCTCGCTGGGACAAGCGACGGGCTCGCCTATCGTCGGTGCGCTGGTTAATAAGCTTGGCTACGCTCATACGTTTGCCGTGTTCTCGGCGATTGGTGTTCTGGTGGCGATGTTGTCGCCACTTTACCCGCGCTACATCGACCATGAGCCCGAAGAACCGGCCGAGGACGAGACGGGTCTGCAGGCCGCGTACGATTACCAGCTTCAGGACGCGGATGGCGAGCCACTAAGATCGTTCGACGGAGAGGCTGAAAGCCCTGCGGCCGACACAGAGAACCAGACAGACACCGGTACTCGCAATCCCTGACCCGAATAGGACAAACCGGCCCGAATGCCGCTAAGCCAAGGCGTTCGGCGCGGTATCGTGCGCGGTGTGATATTTCTTCCAGCGGAGGCATCCGTCTGCTCGATGGCGTAAACGGTTGAGGTCTGCATTTGACGCATTGCGCCATAGCCAGGGGCAGATGTTGTGCTGTGCGTGCGCAGCCAGGCTGCTCATGATTCGCGCAACGCTGCCAACTGCCATCGGGGTGCGCACGGCGCATCAATCGGCGCGCCGTTGCCGGGGCTGTTGTCGTGACCCGGGATGCAGGGGAGGGCGGTTCGCCGGCATCGTGGACGCCTGAGCCGCAGTCCGGGTAAGGGGCCGGTCCGAGTGGATGGCTCGTGGCCGGCCCTTGAAAGATTCGCTATCTGTTACCGCCGTGCTGTTCCTGACCGTTGTGGCGCTGATCCTGACCCGGGCTACCCGGATTATTGTGCTGCCGTGGTTGTTGCTGGGACGGCGGGCGGCTTCTCTGTTGCTGGCTGTGATGTTGCTGCGCATGCTCCGGCTGCGCTTGTGTTGGCCGGCGCTGATGCTGCTGGGTCGGTTGACGCTGCCGCTGGTATTGTGGTCGCGACTGACTGCGGCGCTCGACGGTATGGACCGGCGGACGGCGATCCGGTGCGCCGCTGCCCGGGCGGTGTTCGCGCCCGCGATCGCCATGGGGGCCGAAACGCTGTTCGTAGCTATGACGCTCGCGATACCACGGGCGATCCCGGTAGTGGTGGGACCAGTAATCGACGAGGCTGAAGGCAATGATGGCGACGCCGATCTGTGGGCCGTAACTCGCGATCGTGACGCGACGGTTGTCGTAGTTATAGTCCAGATAATCGGCATAAACCCAGCCGCGATAATCGAGCGCCGATACATCGCACCAGGTGTAGTCGTCCACACAGCCATAAACCAGAACGCGTACGCCTGGCTGGAGTATATATAGCGCGGGATAGTCGACGCGCGGGCCGGCACGCAGGTTGACCTGGGCAGAGACGACGGCATAACTCTGTGCCCAGGCCGGCGTCGAAAATACGAGCGCGCTCACGAGCATCAGGCCCCATAGGCATGAGTATCGGCGGCGGGAATTCAAACGAGTTGACATGGCTTTACTCCGTGACGTTGCATCCAGAGGCCAGTAACCCGTTTAGCGAGACCGCGACTTGGGTGGGGCGGGCTGTTCCAGGCGGATTACGAACGGTGCGGCAGAAGACAGATTCAGGCGTGGCCTTTGCTGCAGCGTCGCCGCTCCCGCTGCCTGACTGCGGCGTTCGTTCGCACGCCAAAAGTCCCGCCCGGCCGGCTCGATAAGCGCGGCGGGCCACGTTCATTTGATCATACGCCTTACCCATGTGGCCGGCTATTCGAAGAGGTTATTGCCGAAGCGCGCGATATCCGCACTTAGAGACTGGTCGACGCAGTGTCCATGCCAGAACCGAAGAGCAAGGCCTTATCGCGCCCGCTACGCTGAATGTGTAAGCCCGCCAGGTTGTTCAGGTCGAGGCCGAGGACACTGGCGGCTTGCTCTTTCGCGTCGCCGGCGGTAACCGCCTGCAGACGGGCGCGAAAACGCTATCCCCGCGTTTTCTTTGGGTGTATCTCAGACGCTACGCGTGGCAGAAGGCCTGTTCAAACGCCTTGCTGACCGTGGACGGGTGCGACCGGCCGTAAGCTGGAATGAACGTCGGTCTGGTAGAACGGTCATAGCGACAGCCGGGACGATGCGGGCCGAACGCGATTTGCGGTGGCCTGCTTTGCCCGCTGCCGAGTTCAAAACAGGGATCTGATCTGAATGCCGATGATCGCCGATGATGGAAAACCGCTGCAGGCGCTGGCGGCCTGCATTTTCGTTCTTGTGCTGACGCTTGGAGGCGGTGTGGCGCGTGCGGCCGAATCCCAGAGCGGGGCGGCCATCCGGCAGCTCAGTTTTACGGCCGATGTGCACGTGAAGGCCAATGGGCAGTTCACCGAGCGGGATAGCCAGGTGATCGAGGCCCTGACACGCAGCGGCGCACATTCGATCAACCCGTATCAGCAGAAGTTTTCCAGCGCGCTGTCGAAGCTGAAGGTCGTTTCGGCCTGGATCGAGACCGCGCAGGGCAAGCACGTCTCGGTTCCGAAGTCGGATATCTTCGTGCGACCGGTGCAGGCGGCCCAGGGCGCGCCGATGTTCAGCCACGCCAAGGTGCTGAACGTGGTGCTGCCGAATTTCGGCAAGGGTGACAAGCTGCACATCGAGACACTGCAGACGCAGACCAAGCCGTATTTCCCCAAGCAGTACTTCGGCGAGTGGGGCGTCGACGAGCGGCGGTCGGCCCGCAACCAGAAGGTTGTCGTGCATGCGCCGGCCGCCATGCATCTGAAGGCAGCTCAGCGCGGCGGTTGGCGCATGTCGCATCACACCCAGGGCGGCACGGAGACCTTCAAGGCGACGCTGGCGACGCATCATGCGCACTTTCCCGCGCCGGCTACCGTCAGCGCGCACGACTACAGTCCGTTGTTCGAGGTGACCAGTTTCCCAAGCTGGGCCTCGGTGGGCCAAGCCTATTGGGCACGGGCCAAGCCCAAAGCCAGGGTGACGCCGCGGGTCAGGAAGGTCGCCGACAAGGTCGCGGGCAAGTTGCATGGCTGGGCGGCCGTAAAAGCGCTCTACGCCTGGGATTCGGCCCATATCCGCTACGTTGGCCTGGAACTGGGCGTGGGCGGATATGTCCCGGTTTCGGCCAACAAGACGCTGAAGACCGGTTATGGCGACTGCAAGGCGCACTCCACGCTGCTCGAAGCCCTGCTGGCCGCGCGCGGCATTACTGCCTATCCGGTGATGATCAACTGGAACAATACCTTCAACCTGACCCCGCTGCCCGGCCCGGATTTCAACCATGCCATCGATTACCTGCCCAAGTATCACGTGTTTCTGGATGCGACCGGGGAAACCGAGACGCCCGGCCAGCTGGCCATCGGCGAGCGCGACAAGACGGTGGTGGTCGCCGGGCCGCATCCGCGGGTGATGCATACCCCCGGCGGGCAGCCCGACCACAACAAGCTGGTCTACAACGCCCAGTTGCAGCTCGCACCCGATGGCACGCTCAGCGGTAAGGCACATATGACCACATCCGGCTGGTGGGCCTGGTACAACCGCATGATGTTCTCGGAAATACCACCCGGGGCCTACGGCCGGTTGATGAATGCCCTGTTGAAAAACGGCGGCGGCGGGAAAGGAAGTTTCCAGCACAGCAATCCGCGTGTTCTCGACAAGCCGTTCCACGTCAGCGCCCACTGGACGACGCCGGCCTATGCGATTCCGGGCAAGACCCTGACGGTGTCGCTGCAGGCCGGGCCTTATCTGGTGCCGGACACGGGGGGGACCAACGATCCGGTCAGCGCGCTGGCTGCCGTGGCCGGGCCGAATAAACGAACGCACAGCGTGAGCACCTACCTCGGCGAGATCGACTGGCATACGACGCTGACCCTGCCCGCGGGCTACACCGCCACGTATCTGCCGCCGGCCGCGCACATCCACAATGCGGCGGGTAATTTCAGCTTTAGCGTGCACGCCAAGGGCAACAAGGTGCAGGCCAACTACAAGCTGCGTCTCGCCCACGTCCTGTACAAGCCGGCGCAGTATGCCAAGTTGCGTTCCCTGTTACGTAGCGACCTGCGTGATCTGAACACGCCCCTGGTCTTCAGTCACAGCAAGAGTTCGTCATGAATACGCGCAAGATTGCATTGGTCGCCGCGATTGCCCTGGCGGGACTGGCGCCGCTGGCGGCCCAGGCCCGGGTTCAGGCGCAGCCCCAGCCTCCGTCCGGCAACGCGACGTCGCCACAGGTCAACTACAGGATCATCAAGCAGCACGTGGCGTTGAAGATTGCCAAGGACGGCAGCTACACGAAGACCGTCTCGCGTGTCATACAGCCCTTGACCCTGTCGGGCGTCGAGCATGTCTCGCAGATGCAGATCAGCTACCCGGCCAATTTCGCTGCGGTGAAAATTCTCAAGGCCTATACCCAGACCGCCGGCGGCAAGCACATCAACGTTGCTTCCTCGGCGATTTTCACCCAGTCCACGCCCAGCGCCCTGCATGCCCCTTTTCTCAGCGACGGCACGATCAAGAACGTGGTGTTCCCGAGTGTCGCGCCCGGGGCGACCATTCATTTGAAATATGTAGAGCATTTCAAGCACGCCTATCTTCCGGGCGTTTATGCGGTGGCGGCCAAACTCGCCCCCAACGTGCCGGTCAAGTCGGCCAGCGTGAGCGTGACCGCACCGAAGTCGATGGCGCTTCATATCCACGCCCGGGGGACCTGGTCCAAGCACCGGCACCAAGACAACGGGACGACCACGTTGAGTGCCGAGTCGAGCTGGTCGCATGTCGATTTTCCGCCGGAGGACACCGCCGCGCTGACCCAGTATGCGCCCATGGTCGTGATCGGCACGGCGACCGATTGGAAGGACGTGGCCCAGGCCTACGACCGTTTGACCGCGAAATCGCGGCATTTGACGCCGGCCATTCGCCAGACCGCGGCCCGGGCGGCGAACGGCGCGCACGGCCAACAGGCCGTGTCACATATCTACCGCTGGCTGCAAAAACACGTCCAGGTCGTGAACGTCGATTACCATGAAGCCGGCTATCAACCACCGTCGGCGGCCAGTACGCTGGCGCGCGGTATGGGCGACAGTAATGCCAGCGCCAATCTGTTATGCAGCCTGCTTCAGGCCGAGGGCATCAAGGCCGAGCCGGCCCTGATTTCGACCGCGCATCGCTTCGTCGCGTATCCCGGCGCCGATGCGTTTGCCTTCAACCATGTGTTGGTTTACGTCCCGAAATATCATCTGTATCTCGATACCAGCGAGCGCTATGCGGGGATCAACGCTCTGCCGCTGAAGGACGCCGGGCGGCCGGTGCTGCTGGCCGGCCCCGCCGACACCTTGACCCACACCCCGGCACCCGCGCGCGGTGACGTCGAATACCGCGAAGTGCAGAACATGACGTTGAACACGGCGGGCGTGATCCGCAGCGACAGCCGGGTCACCGCTTCGGGCTGGGGCGGCATCGCCTTACGCAAGCATTGGCTCGGCGACAAGAGCGGCGCCCGTCTGCAGAGTGCCGTGCAGACCGGTTACTACGGCAGCGGGCACACCGGAACCATCAAGATCGCGGATATCTCGCATCGATACGACTTGAATCGACCGGTGAGCCTGCACATGCATTGGCGCAATAACGATGCCGTCATGCCGGGACAACGCATGGCGCTGGTCTTGCCGACCCCCGGCCGGATAGCCCGCGAAATGTCGTCTTTCATCGGACAGAAAACGCGCCATTATCCGAGCGTTCTCAAGCCCGGGACGATAGTAGACGTGGTGCACTTGCACCTGCCCGCGGGCATGCATCCGGTCGGTCTTCCCAACAACGAAACCTTCAAGGCGCCGTTCGGCCGCTACCATGTGAGCTATCACTACGCCAACGGCACGTTGGATGTCACGCGTCGGCTGCAACTGACCCGGTTTATCGTCACCCCGAAGAATTATCCGAAGCTGCATCAGTTGGCGCAGATGGCCGTGAACGCCTCGCGCAAAGGGTTTTTGCTCGAGCAATCGAGCTGATCCGCCAACAGCCGCCGACGCCAGGCGTGCTCGGCGATCGCGCCGCCAGCGCATTCCCGGCCGGCCCTGAACGCCGGCGCCGCGGCGATGCCAGGACGCGGTCGGCATCGGCGCCGGGCCCGTCGGCAATGCACGTTGCGGTCAGGACTCGAAGCGCTACATCGCGCATGGGGCAAGACCCGACGCCATGGCGCCCGGCGCCGAACGCCGCGGCTTATGCGCCGGTGGCCACCGGCCGCGACGGGCCGCTGCTCCAGGCGCTCCACGAGCCCGGGTATAGACGCGGCAATGGCCGGCCCAGCACCGCACAGGCCAGGATAATCTGGCAGGCGCTGATGCCCGAGCCGCAGTAGCTGATGGCGGCCTCGTCTTGCGGCAATGCCTGCGCCAGCTCGTCCGGCGAGAGGAAGCGGGCGCGGGCGTCCACCAGCGATCCGGCCGGTATATTCCGGGCGCCGGGGATATGGCCGGCAGCGGGGTCGATCGGCTCGTGCTCGCCGCGAAAGCGCTCGCCGGGCCGGGCGTCCAGCAGCACGGCGTCGCCGCGCGCCACGTCCTCGGTGGTGGCGATCAGGTCGTCGTCGAACGTCGGTTGCCAGTCGCTGGGGTTCGGTGCGGGCGATACGCTTTCGACGGGGTAACCGCCCTCGCGCCATGCCGGCCAGCCACCATCGAGCACATGCACCGCCGGGTGCCCGGCCCAGACCAGCATCCACCAGGCGCGTGCTGCCGCGAGCGCACCGCCCATGTCGTCGTACACCACGACATCGCACCGCGGCGTAATGCCCCAGGCCCGCAGTTGCTCGGCAAACCGCGCGTGGCTCGGCAGTGGATAGCGGCCGCCTTGCGTGGAGGGTGGTGCGGACAATTCGCGGTCCATGTCGGCATGACGTGCGCCCGGCACGTGGCCTTCCTGCCAGAGCGCTCTCCCGGCCTCGGCATCCTGCAGGCGTGCCCGCGCATCGAGCACGACGATATCGCGACCCTCAGCCAGCCAGCCGGCCAATGTTCCGGCATCAATCAATATGTCTTCCATGGTTCGTTCCGGCAGGGCTCGAAGTGGGTGACCTTCAGAGCGTGCCAGTGGTCCGGCCGGCGTGCCAGTAGCCGCCTGTGTGTACGCCCGCCGGCCGAACGCAATCCCCGGATTTGGATTGGTGGTGTCTTGCGCGTAACGCGCGCGCGGGGTGCGGGGTGAAATAAAAAAAATTTAATACAATAGGTTGCAGTGCATCTCGGTCCCGATCGATCGCTTTGGTCAATCGGCGAGCGCGTGTTTTCGAACGGCCGGGCCGGACGATGCCAAGAGCTCGAGATCAGCCCGCTGCGCGAATGTCGTAAGCAGTTTGGTGGCGGCCCGGTGTCGCTCCATTTCGCTTGTTGGCGAATCCGTAATGCCTGGGCGGTTAACCACATTCATGGCGAAGCGTTTTACGATCATACCCGCGCCGGCATAAGTTCCGACAGGCGAATTCGCCGAGGCCGTTGAAAGGCCTCGGCGTGTTCAGTGCGGCTCACGCAATGCGTGGACGAGTGGCAGCTATCGGAGCAACGCCCCGGTATCGTTCCGAGGCGATTGCTTCGCGACATGTCATGTCATTTCTTGTGCCGAATATTCGGGCAGTGAAGCATGTGGCAGGCGGGCCCAGTAAACGGCCCAGTAGTAGGTGATAAGCGCCACTATGGCGATCGCGACTTGATCCCACGGGCTGGCCAGCGTGTGTGAGCCGCCAAAACTGCCCAATGCCGAAATGACCATTATGAGAACGTAATAGAAGACCAACCAGAGCGATGACCGCAGCTGTTCGGCGAAACCGGTACGTGTTGCGGCAAGATGCTTGCCGAAGACCAGATAAACGATAAAGACCAAAACCTGGACGCCCAGTAGCCATGAAATGGTCTGCCAGCCCGCCCAATACAGAATCAGCGAAGCGATGACGAATGCCAATGGGCTGACGACGCCGAGCCCTTTCAGGAAGAACGGGCGGTGCATGTCAGGATTGCTCAGGCGTAGAGCGTGAGCTGAAATCGGGGCCAGGGCGTAGCTGAAGATCAGCGCTGAAGAGACCACGCTGATCAGCGCATCCCACGATGGGAAAGGCAGTGTCCAAAAGATCGACAAGAAGAATGTCAGCCATAGCGCCGGTCGAGGGATGCCCGTGCGTTTATCCACTTTGCCGAAAAACTGGAAGAACGTCCCGGTACTCGACCAGCCGTAGATCACCCGTGGCGTGGTTGACATGTAGATATTACCGGTACCGCCGGGCGAGATGACGGCATCCACGGTTACCAATACGGCCAGCCAAACGAAACCGAGCGATATGGCGATGTCGTAGTACGGAAGATTAAAAACTTGGCCGACTTTGGACCACCCATCGTTGGCAACGATGTGGGTGGGGACACCGCCCACGAAAGCAAACTGAAGCAAAATATAGATTATCGTCGAAGCCACTGTTGTGCCGATCAGTGCCAGTGGCAGGTTACGCTGCGGCCGGCGGACTTCGCCGGCCAATGCCATGAGCGGCGTCAAGCCGAGATAAGCGAACATGACGCCGCCGGTCGCCACTGCTGAGGTTATACCGCTTACTCCGTTGGGCGCGAAGCCGCGTACATCGAAATTGGCGCCTTTGAGTTGGCTTAGCAGGCACACGATCACCAGCGTCGGCACGATGAATTTAAACCAGGTGATGATCGTGTTGGATTTTGCGAAAACGCCGATACTCCAGTAATTCAGCAGGAAGAAGACGACGAATAACAGGAGCTGAATGAACCAGCCGAGTACGGTGGGTGAATCGCTGCCGGCTTGAGTCAAGGCGGGCCACCACCCCGATGCGTATTGGCGAACGGCCAGG
Organism: Salinisphaera sp. SWV1; assembly: GCF_052044155.1. Taxonomy (NCBI): domain Bacteria; kingdom Pseudomonadati; phylum Pseudomonadota; class Gammaproteobacteria; order Salinisphaerales; family Salinisphaeraceae; genus Salinisphaera; species Salinisphaera sp. SWV1. The sequence continues at coordinate 95,030 of NZ_JBQDYE010000010.1, read as the reverse complement.
ACCTCGATGGCAATGAGGCTGGAGAATGCGATCACAGTAATGAACGACACCATGCCGCTGACAAGCGGACCGTGCGTGTAATAGGGGTAACGTACCAGGCCACCGGCTTGCGGCAGCGCTGCCCCCAGTTCCGCATAAACCAGCCCGAGCAGTAGCAAGGCGAAGCCGCCAATCACCCATGACAGTGACCCGGCCGGCCCGGCGACCGCCGCCACCTTGCCGGCGGCGAACAGCCAACCGGAGCCGATGATCGAGCCAACCCCGACCAGAATCAGATCGATCGCGGAAATTTGTCTTTTGAATTGTCCTTGGGCGGATGCCGTCATTGGATTCCTCCTGAGTCGCGTGTTGGCGACAGATGGTAGAAAGATGGCTTACGCGAAACGCGCCAGACGATAAGGCGCGAAGTCGGGTAGAGCGCCGCCTCCGGCCCCCGGCGTTGACGATCGATTGCTGGCGGCCAACGAGGTGATCATTTCCGCCGTCAAGGCCGCTTGGGTCAGCCCCAGGTGATGATGGCCGAAAGCCAGCAGTACCCGCCCATCCATGGCGTGATCGATGATCGGCAACGAGTCCGGCAGCGACGGCCGAAAGCCCATCCAGGGTGTCGCGTCTGTGGCGTCGAGCGGTTGTCGGAATAGCCGGTGGCTGAGGGTTTCCAGTTGCCAGGCCCTGGCCATGTTCGGCGGTCGGGTCAGGCCGGCGAATTCGACAGTCCCGGCCAGACGAAGGCCCTCGTTCATCGGGGTCATGATGAAACGACGTTCGAAAGAAGTAACGGAGAAGGGCAGTCGACCCGTTTCATGAGGCAGCATCAGGTGATAACCGCGCTCGGTATCCAACGGCACCCGTACGCCCGTTAGCGCCTTGACCAGTGGCGCGGAGTGCGCGCCACAGGCCACAAGTGCCTTTCGGGCCGTGAGAGTCCGCTGATCGGTGTGGAGTGCCACGCCGGAAGCGGTAACACGTCCTGATCGCACGTTTTCGCGGACGAATTCAACGCCTTCACGTCGTGCGGCGGTCACGAGGGCATCGACCAGTTGCATGGGATTGACACAGTGCCCGGTGGCAGGAAAAAACAGCGCACCACGAAGTTGGTCCGACAGCGCGGGTGCCTGACGTGCCAATGTGTCGGGCTCCCAAAAATCCACCGGCACATCGTTTGCCTGCATTCGAGCCTGCAGCGCCTGGATGGCGGCGCGCGAGTGTTCTTTTTCGAATACGAGAACGGAGCCGTTGTCGCGCAGAAGCGCGCTATCGCCGGTTGATGCCAGCAGGCGATGCCAGGCGGGCAGGCTATTCTGATTCAGAGCGCGCAGGCCGTTGACGCTGTTTTCAAAAGGGGCAGCGCGCAGATTCAAGAGCGCTTTGAGAAACCATGGCATTGCCTTGGGTAGATAACGCCAATCCACACGCAACGGCCCGGTGGCATCCATCAGCAACTTGGGGAGCTGCACAAGGATTGAGGCGTCAGCGACCGGAAAGACTTGCTCGGTCGCCATGTGGCCGGCGTTACCATATGAAGCGCCATGGCCGGGGGCTTGGGAATCCAGCACCAGCACGCGATAGCCGGCGCGTTGCAGGTCCAGCGCGCAGGTAACACCGATAATACCGGCGCCAACGACGGTCAGATCGAAAGAAGGCGCGGGCTTGTTCGCGTCTCTCGCTGATTGGTTTGTGCTCGCCATCTGCTGCAAATCGTAGATTGTATAAAATATATAATGCGAAAGCTGTGCTAAGTTGTCGACATCGACTTAAGTCGGAGGTGGAGCCAGTTAATTGGTGAAAGACGGCGCGACTTCGGAGGTTGAAGGGCGGCGTGTGTCTACGTTTGCAAGCCGAGAGCGGCGGCCCGGGCGATTCATGCCGGTGCAGTCGTCCCCGTAAAGGCGCACCGCGGTAACGCGGGGAGCCAGCGCTTGCGAAGACGTTGCTGCACTAGGCGGTCAGGACGGAGTTGTCTAGTACGGCGACAATGCTTTCGCAGGCCTCGCGGATATGGGCCTCCAAGGCGGTAGCCGATTCGTCGATTCTGCCCTGACGTGCCAGCTCGATCAGGCCGCGATGTTCTCTTTCGGCCTTATCGATTTCTTTGGTGTATAGCAGCTGCATACGGATATAGCGATCTGCCTTGGTGTTCAGCTGCGAGATGATCGTCATCGATTCCGGTAGATCCGCGGACTGATACAGCGTGCGATGAAAGGCCCAGTTGTATTCACTCCAAGTACCGATACGACTACCGGAGTCCAGAGCGGCGTCATACTCATCGAGGATTTGCTCGGCGCGAGCAAAATCCTCGGCGGCCATGCGCGGGATCGAATGCTTGAAGACATAGCATTCCAGCATGACTCGAAGATCAAAGAGTTCACGAATCGTGGTTGTGGAAAGCTCGGTCGTGAAGGCGCCGCGATGGGGGTGGAAGGCGACCAGCCCCTCGGCTTCCAGAGTCAGCAGCGCTTCTCGTACCGGGATGCGACTGACTTCGTAATCCCGAGCCAGCGCATCCTGGCGCAATTGCGTGCCGCCCTTGAATTCGCCGCCGAGAATCCGTTCGCGCAAATCATCGGCGACATGTTGGGCACGGGTCTTGAAGCGGCTCAAGCGGCAATCTCTTCTAAGGTTATTTTGGATATTTTATGCAATAAAAAATCCAGACGCCATGCGTGCGTTGCACCGCTTGGAACCCGACCGGGATATCGGCCGGGCTCGACAGGCGCGTCAGGCTTGGTACTGGCCGTCGACCAGGCGTGGATGTGCTTCCGGGTTGTCGTGCCGTAAGGCACGAGGCAGCAGCTCGTTCGGGAGATTCTGGTAACAGACCGGTCGTAGAAATCGAACGATCGCCGCCGTGCCAACCGATGTGGTGCGAGCGTCAGTGGTCGCCGGAAACGGGCCGCCGTGCACCATGGCATCGCACACTTCGACCCCGGTGGGCCAGCCGTTGGCCAGGATGCGCCCGGCCTTGTCTTCGAGTATCGGCATGAGGGACTGCGCCAACGGGATGTCCCGATCTTCCAATTGGAGCGTCACGGTCAGCTGGCCTTCCAGCCGTCTTGCCACACGATGCATTTCGTCGATATCGGCGCACGCGACGATCAGTGATGATGCCCCGAAAATTTCGTTCTGAAGTGTCTCGTCGGCGAGAAAGTCGCCGGCGGTGGTGGTAAACAGGCCGCTCTGACAGTCGTTTGGCCCGATGCCGGTCTGGCCTCGGGCAATCTCTGTCACGCGCTCGTGATTGGCAAGCGCGCTGACGCTTTGACGATACGCGTCGGAAATTCCGGGCGTGAGCATGGTCTGTGCATCGCTGCGCCCGATTGCTGCTTGCGCTGCGCCGATAAAGGCATCGAGTCCGGGGCCTTCCAGGGCGATGACAAGCCCCGGGTTGGTACAGAACTGACCGGCGCCCATACTGAGCGACGCAACAAACGTCTCGCCCAAATCGGCGCCGCGGGTTTCCACAGCGGACGGCAGTGCGAACACCGGATTGATCGAGCTCATCTCCGCATAGACAGGGATCGGTACCGGACGTGACTGTGCGGCCTGCCACAGCGCCAATCCACCTCGCCGCGATCCGGTGAAGCCGACGGCGGCGATACGCGGATCCATCACCAATGCATGGCCGATTGCCGTGTCGCTATCGTAGAGCAGCGAAAACACGCCCTCGGGCAGGTTGCAGTGATCGACGGCGGTCTGGATGGCCCGACCTACGAGTTCGCTGGTTCCGGGGTGCGCGTTGTGTGCCTTGACAATGACCGGGCAGCCGGCCGCCAGGGCCGATGCGGTATCGCCCCCGGCGACCGAAAAGGCGAGAGGGAAGTTACTGGCGCCGAACACGGCCACCGGGCCCAGCGCGATCTTGCGTTGGCGCAAGTCCGCGCGCGGCATCGGTTCTCGCTCGGGTAGCGCCGGATCAACCCGAACATCGAGCCACTCGCCCTTGCGCACTACGCGAGCGAGCATGCGTAGCTGGCCACAGGTGCGGTCGCATTCGCCGCGGATACGAGCCTCTGGTAAGCCCGATTCGGCCGTGGCGCGAGTCACCAGTTGATTGCCAAGGCCTTCGATTTCATCGGCGATGACTTCCAGGAAAGTGGCCCGATCGGCCGGCGCCGTGTCCCGGAAATCGTCGGCGGCCGCCTGCGCAAGGGCGCAAGCCCTGTCGAGGTCTTCGGCGCTGCTGGCGTGCCAAAGCGTATCGAGCGGTTGATTGTGCTTCGGGTCGATTGCCTGAATAGCCGGGCCGCCGCCTTTCACACGCTTTTGTCCAATGAGCATTTCGCCAGTCAAACGCATGAATTTCATCTCCCGATATTTGAGAAGAGCATTTCCGAACAGGTGTTCGGGTTTGGGGCTTCTGAAAATTTTGGATATCAGGCGTTTGCAGGATTGCCGGGCCACTCGGCATACCATTGCTGGAAGAGTGCGTACTGAGCCTCGATATAGCGGCGCTGCGCCGTGCTCAAGGCATCCGTTTCGTTGAAATGCAGGGTGTAGGCGGATTCGCCGTTGAGTACCATCAGATGCTTGTAGTAAAGAACCAGGTCGGCCCCCTCATCGAACGAGGACAACACCGCGAGCGCGGATTCCAGTTCCTGGGCCCTGATACGTGCCTCGGGGTCGCCTTGGGCTGCTTTTTTGCTCAACGCGACGAGCTGAAGTATCTCGCGGGGCAGGGCATTGCCGATACCGGTGATTGCGCCCGTCGCCTGGCAATTGACGAAGCCGTGAAAAACCTGCGTGTCGACGCCGACCATCAGTGTGATGTCGTCATCGGCGGAGGTAATGTGCTCGGCCGCATATCTTAAGTCGGCGCCGCCACCGAACTCCTTGAAGCCGATCAGGTTGGCGTGTTCGCGGCGCAGCTCGAAGAATAGATCCGCACGCGTGGCAAAGCCGTAGTAAGGGCTGTTGTAGATAACGGCCGGCAAGTTGGGGGCCGCGTTCAGGATTGCAGAAAAATGCGCTTTTTGTGCCGTTGGCGAATTGCCCCGGGACAGCACACGGGGAATCACCATTAAGCCGCTTGCGCCGATTTGAGCGGCATGCCGGGCATGCGACACGGCTTCGGCGGAGTTGACAGCACCGGTGCCCACGATCGTGGGCACGCCCGCCTGAACGAGTCGGGCGACCCCTTCCTGGCGCTGGGCTTCGCTGAGCAAAGGCCAGTCCCCCATGGACCCGCAATAGACGACGGCACTCATGCCTAGATCGATCAGCTCTCGACCCTTGCCCACGAGTGCCTCGTAATTGGGCGTTCGATCGGGCTGGCAAGGCGTCATCAGGGCAGGGATGCAGCCGGTGAAGATATTATCTTTCATAGGTGTAGGCTCTTGGCGTTCTGTGAATGGGTTGGCCTCGGATGGCTCGATTCGAGCTGGCTCGGTTAGCGCGCCACAATTCCCCAGGCGAATGGGTCGGTGTCGTCTATGAGCAGTGTGGCATCGGCCGTTAGGTAGGCCCGACCCTTGATCCATGGTCTGACCCGGTCCGCTTCGCGTTGGTAATAACCTTCGAACTGACTGCCCGTGATACCGGCCTGTATCCAGGGCGTATCGGGGGCGAGCTTGCCGTCGGCGGCCAAGCATGCGAGCTTGGCACTCGTTCCTGTACCGCAGGGCGAGCGGTCGTAGGCCTTGCCCGGGCAGAGCACGAAGTTACGACTGTCGGCCTCGTCATCCGCGGCAAAGAGCTCGATGTGGTCGATGAGTGCGCCGTTCTTGCCCGTGATGGACTGCGCATCGAGCGCCTGTCGAATGGCCCAGGTAAAATCCGTGAGCGCATCGACGCGCTCGAAACACAGTTCCTGGCCGTGTTCCTCGACAAGGAAAAACCAGTTTCCGCCCCACGCGATATCGCCACGTAGGCGGCCGTGGCCGGGGACATCGAGCTCGACATCTTGACGATATCGATACGCGGGCACGTTGCGGACGGTAACGGCGCCATCGTCGTGCAATAGGGCTTTTACGGGGCCGACGGGCGTGTCGATCGAATGCATCCCGGGCACGATACGACCCAAATGGTGAAGCGATGCCACCAAACCGATCGTGCCGTGGCCGCACATGCCGAGATAGCCCGTGTTATTGAAAAAGATCACGCCGCACGTGGCGTCGGGCGAAACCGGCTCGCAGTAGAGCGCACCGACGAGAACATCGTGGCCACGTGGTTCGAGTAAGCAGGCTTGGCGCCAAGCGTCGAACTTGGTTCGCAGTTCGTCGACGCGTTCCGCCATCGTGGGGGCGGATAGGGCCGGAAAGCCGTCCATCACCAAGCGGGTTGGTTCTCCGCCGGTGTGGGAGTCAATCACATGTATCTCGTTCATGAACGCTCTCTTGCCCCATGGCAGGTTCGGGCCTTGGTTCGCATGTATATTTTATACAATCTACAAAATATAGTGTCAACGTGATTACGGGTTGCTTCTTTATCCGCTTGGCGGCCCAGACAAAAGGCGAAGATACCCTATTGAATTTCGAGTCCGGCAATCGGCATTTTCGGATCGAGTGGCTCCCCTGGCTTCGCGCTGGTGTGGATCAGGTGCGCGAGTGTTCGCATGCTGGCGACGCGCAGGTCTTGCGCATAAAACAAGACCTCCCCCCGTCCTAACTTCTTCTGCCTTCAGGCGCATGGTGGTATCGGTGTCGGCGCGGACGCTGATTGGCCCTTGTGACATCGTTTGCGTCAATCATCCAGCCAGAGCGTACGTACAGGCCAAGGGGAGGCTCGAGCACGGCGCTCTGCCGGATTTTGAGTTTGAAGTACTCAGTATCGAGCAATCCGCGAGCGCGTTTTCGGATCAGGCCGATGGCGACGTGACCGCCCTCCAGACGCGCGGTGGTGATGGGGTGCGCCGCGTAGTTGCAGAGGCCGGTGCGATGCCGCTGCAGCATGGCGACGAAGCGTTTCATGGGCGCCAGGCCCGTGGCGTTGGCCAGTTCGCACCATTGATCCAGGCGTTGGCCCATGACGGTGATGTTCGCTGGCGTGTGCCACAGCTGCCGAATACTGCTGCACTACGTGGAAGCGGTCGAAGACGACGACGACGACGACGACGACGACGACGGCGGCGTGCGGCAGCGCCTTCTGTACGGCGGCTTCGAACGGTGCCCACATGTCCATGGCGACGGCCTCGATGCCGTGGGCCACGGGCTCATCCAGCGCATCGAAGCACGCCATCAGGCCGGCCTTCGACCGACCTTCGGTGACCCATACCAGACCGCCGGAATCCAGGTCGTAGACCATCGTCAGATAATCGTGGCCCTTGGCGCGGGCGACCTCGTAGACGCCCAGGTGCCGCAGGCCGTCAGCGCGCCCGGATCCAGCGTGGGCAGGTCACGTTGCAACGCCCGCTCATCCATGGCCTTGACCGTGCGCCAGGCCGGTGTAGCGTGCGAGTGCGGCGATGCTCATTGTGCCGGGCCAGCTGGCTGATGAATCGCGCATAGCGGCGTGTGAAGCCATGGCCGGGCTCGACGAATGACAGCCGTTCCATACGGCAATCCGTCGCGCCGATGCGGCCCCAGATCGGCAGATCCTGAACCTCGCGACGCAGCCGTCGATTGACGGTGCCCCGCGCGCCGCTCCACCGGCACGAATCGGCGATCTCGGTCGCAGTGAAACACCAGCGTGTCACGCGCTTCGTCCCACGCCACGCCCTTGACGCACTGTCTGCGCAGACCAACAAGCCAGCTTGGGATGGTTGTCGCCATCTGCAAACCCTTTCTGTATTTGTGTAGGGCCTTGTATTGAAAAGGATTCGTCGGCGGTGGTCATCCTTTTCTAGCGCATATCAGTGCAGAAGAGCCCGCTAATTTACTTTCAGCTTTGCGCTAGACCAAGCGATGAGTATAGATCGGGCAGGGCTACAGGCGCCCTTGTGTGGTCCGCGCCATGTCAGCGTTTACGTATCAGGAGCGTCTGTGAGGCCACGCCAATTCGGCCGTCTTCGTCATAGAGGTCACTTAACGTGCAACCGTGGCCAAGTGCCGAGATATGCGTACCGCTATCGACGCCGATCCACGCCGTCGCGGGCCGGCGCCAGAGGTTGACGGTGAGGTCGGTGCTTGCGAAGGAATAATCCTCGAGAGGGACGGACCAGCTGATACCGTTGCCGAGATCCGCGATGGCCACCGCTTGTGCGGACAGCGCGGGCTCATTATCTCCAGTCAGCGGATAGCGAAACCGAAACCAGGCCGCTGCCGGCCCTTGGTCCTCAACGCTACCGGCCGCCAGGCGTGATTCCAGCGCACGATAATGAAACGTCTCGGCACCGGGGTCGGTGCCGGGGATGTGTACGTCGTCAGGGGTTGAATCCGCTACCGGCGTGAGCCGCACCGTCGGCGCATCCGCTTGCCAATCGCCTATCGCATCCGACCGGCCGAAAAGAACATGGGCCACGCAAAGCGGCTGCCCGTCATGAATCAGTTCGAGCCGAACACGTTGTGTCGAGCGGCCACTGTAACGCGCGCACGTAACCGTCAAAGGCTCGATCGGGACCGGCTTGCGGATGTCGAGCGTCAAACGCTGCAGCACAAAGGCGTCATCGTTGACCGCCTCGGCCGCGGTCTGCGCGAGCAGCCCGGCCGGGGCCCCGCCATGCTGGGCGTTCGGGTGCCAAGGGCCGCGCGCCAGCCCGGTGGGCTCAATGCGATCCCCGACTCTTCTGAATACGCTTGCTGGATCAGGTTGTGGCATGGGTATCGGCAGCGGGTTGAAGTGGTGTTCTCGGTATGGAGCCGGTCGGGCCATCGCCGGGATTTGATGATCGGCCCGTGGCCACGTGCAAGGCTCGGTCTGTGACCGTGAATATCTCGACGCCCGTGTTTCGAGTACAGGTTAGAGCGCGTCGAGCGTCCATTGCAATAAGAATTGAACGATGGTTCACTATTTCGGCATGCCATATCGTCGAACGAAAAAGATGGAATCGCGACTCGCTGAGCGCCGTGCGCAGATTCTCGGTGCCGCACGCAGCCTCGTAGCCGAAGCGGGCTACAGGGCTGTCAGCGTGCCTGCGGTCGCGAAACGCGCTGGTGTATCGACCGGCCTGATCTATAACTACTTCGACTCCAAGGCCGTGTTGTTCGATGAAGTCTTCCGCAGCGCGACCGAACACGAGATCGAGGCCTGCGAAGCCGCGGCCCGCCAATCGGGTAGTGCGCGCGAGCGCATCGGCTATGTTATTGAAACGTTCGCGTATCGCGCGCTGGCTGCACGCCAATTGGCCTGGGCGTTGCTCGCCGAGCCTGTGGAGACCGAAATCGAACAGGACCGCCTGCGCTTTCGGGCGCCATATCGGCGCATCTTTGCGGCCCTCATACGAGAGGGGATCGATAACGGTGAGATCACCGACCAAGACGAGGATGTTGTCGCGGCCGCCATGGTCGGGGGCATCGTGGAGGCCCTGATCGGGCCGCTGAGTGCGCCACCCGAGGTCGGCGACGCGGATCGGTTGATACACACGATCATCAGCTACTGCACGAACGCGCTCGGTCCGATGCCCGAGCCAAACGCGCGCCAGCATACCCTCGGGATGGAGTCGGATCATGACTGACTGCACGCAGGATCCGCCCCGGGTCCGCAACCGGTTCCTATGCGATCCGGCATTGCGCCTTTCGCTTGAACGCCTGCTGGCTACTGAGCACGGCCGCGGGCCGTCAGGCCAGTCGCTCGGGCCCGAAATACCGACGACGAGATTTGAGCTCCAAGAGAACGAGCCCCGCAGTCAAATACAATAGAGGCCTTTTTGATCAAGCTGATCCGGCTGCTGTCGGGGGCGCGGCGCTGACCATGATGGCCACGCCACCACCAAGCAAAACCGACACAGGCTTTCGACACGGCGGGAACCCAACGTAGCGCGGTAGCCGACCGCCGAAGGTGCTGGCGTTGCGAGCGCCCGACTCAGCCTTGGCATGCCGGGGCGGCGGTAGAGTTTCGACGTTGTACGCCTAAACACACCGCTAGTGGGCTTGCGTATCGGCGCCGCCAGGCTCGAACGTGACAATCGTGCCTTGCGCGGTCGCACACAGCGCGTCCGCCTTGTCTTCAGCGATGACATAGACATCGCAGCGGCAAACCGCTTGTCGCTTCCCGGCGTAGACGACGCTGCCGTACGCAACCAGCCGATCACCGATACCCGGCTTGAGGTAATTGATCTTGTACTCGGAGGTGAGCACGTTAGGGCCGAGCACTGAGCCGCCGACGAAAGTCAGGGCGTTATCGGCAGCATAGCTGAGCACGCCACCATGCACGAATCCGTTCTGCTGTAGCAGAGCGTCTCGAATCGGGATTTCAAGCGTGACGTGGCCGGAATCAAAAGCGATGAGTTCGGCGCCGACGAGTTGACTGAATGCCTGCGCCCTGAGTGCCTTTCGGCCTATTTCGAATTGCTCGTTCACCATCATTTTATTCTTTCCTGGCTAGCGATAAAGTGAAGAATTGAATTCCAGTTCAACGCTGGAATGAAAAATTGAACAGGGATTCATTTCATTGTCAAATCGCACAAATCAGCCGCGCATGAACAGAGGCATGAAGGAGTCGGGTGCCAGGTCAGGTGTCGTGATGTGCGAGTTGTGGAACGCGTGGGGCCAGATCGCGCTTCGTAAGATCAGCAAGATCATCCGATTAACCCCATTGCAAATGGGGATCAAATGGAGTCTCGAGCTACTGTGTCGTGCACGGCACAAGACGCCATACTTATCATGCTATTTGGCTCGAACTCGGACAAAGCCAGACGTACGCGCTCTGAGTCGCGCGCCACGGGATCAGGAGAAAATGGGGCCAGGTTCGTGGGCAGGGGGGGAGTTTTGTGCTCGAGCCCGTCAAGGCTTGAGGGGACTATGCAGGTTTTCAACAATCGCATTGCCGCCATCGACAATGATGGTGGTGCCTGTGATGTAGCTGGCGCTTGCCGACGCGAGAAAGGCGACGGCGGCCGCAACTTCCGCGGGACGGCCTGCTCGTCCGATGGGTGAGCGGTTGCCCGCCAGTATTTCTTCCTCTGTGCTGGAAGCGGTTTCAATCCATCCGGGCGCCACACAATTGGCGGTAATGCCGGATCCGGCAGCTTCGAGCGCAAGGCTTTGGGTCATGCCTGTCATGCCGGCTTTGGCTGCGGCGTAGGACGCTTCGCCCGCGTTGGCCCCTGTAGTGCCCGTGGTGGAGGAGATGTTGATGATTCGCCCATATCCACGTTTCGTCATCCCGGGCAGAACGTCGCGCGTCATCAGAAAGGCCGTTGTCAAATTCCTGTTGAGAGACAACATCCAGTTATCGAGCGTTGTGTTGACGATTTCCGAGAAGGGTTCAGGGCTTCCCAGTTGGGACATCCCGGCATTGTTCACAAGAACGTCAATCCGGCCATGCTGGGCCTCGGCTCCGGCGCAGAGGCGATGGACCTCGGCCTCTACCGTGAGGTCAGCCACAAACCCATGCGCCGAGATTCCCGATTGGTGCAGTTCTTCCACGCGGTCGAAAATGCGTTTGCTTGTGGCGCAGATGAGTATGAGCATCCCGGCCTGCCCCAGTTCGCGGGCGATAGCGAAGCCAATGCCGTCGGCACTGCCCGCACCCGTGATCAGGGCGACCGGTTTGTCGGGAAGGGTCATGGTCGTACCTCGATTTTCAGGGCGTATACCTGGCTTTACACGCCGAGGCTTTGTTCGTCCCGCGGTTTGGCGCCTGTGATCCCAGTATGGGCGGCGCGGTTTCGGCCTTGTCGCTTGGCGGCGTAGAGCGCGGTGTCGGCTGCAGCGAGCAGCGGGGCGATGTCGATGGGTGTATCTGGCGTATCGGCCACCGCCACGCCGAGCGAGATCGTGATACGGACGGTGGTGCCGTCGAGATCGAGTGGCCGCCAGGCGATGCGTTCGCGGATGTATTCGGCGGTCGCGATGGCGACGCTCGAGTCGGCGCCGGGCAGCAGGATGGCGAATTCGTCGCCGCCCATGCGGGCGAGCCGGCCGGCGTTGCCGAGGCTCTCGTCCACGATACGCACCAGCGCCTGCAGTAGCAGGTCGCCGCTGTGGTGGCCGAGGCTGTCGTTGATCTCCTTGAAGCGATCGACATCGAATACGATCAGCGCCAGCGGCGCATGCGCGGCATCCAGCCAGGCGAGAAACCGCCGTCGATTGCCGGTGCCGGTGAGCGGGTCGGTTTCGGCCATCCGCGTCAGGGAGCGGTTGATGGCGTCCTTTTCCTGATTTGCCTGTTCCAGCCGTGCCTGGCGGGACGCGAGCATCGCGTGCGATTCGAGCTGGTCGCGCAATGCGCGATGGTAACCGCGCCAGACATCCGTACGCAGGCCGAGCCAGAAGGTGATGACGCCGCCGATCAGCGCGACGGCAAGGCCCAGGTTCCACGCCACGGCCACGAGCGTGAGCGACGCCGTGGCCACCAGGCGGGCATACAGAATGCCGGGGATCGCGGCATAGGGCCCCATGATCGTGCCGAGCACGACCATCACCAGCAGTACGCCGGCGGCCTCGCCCGGCAGATGGGGCAGCAACAGCAGCGGGCCGGCGCCCCAGACGAGCCCGTAGACGAAGCTGATCGCAATGAAGCAGAGGGCTTTGCGTTCGGGGGCCTCGTCGAACCGGGCTTGGGCGCGCAGCCGGGCGGCATAGGCGCGCGGAAGACAGCCGCCGGCCGCGGTCAGTACCAGCCAGGCGACATGGGCCGGCGTCGGTGTTTTCGCTATGATGAAGGTGCCGATGACCAGCAGTGTCGTGAGGTTGCCCACCAGGCTGCGCATGCGGATGCCGGCGCAGAAGACCTCCAACAGGCGGGCACGGATGCGCTCGCTGGCACCGCTCCAGCCGACCACGACGTCGATCCCCCTGGCATTGACTGGATACGGCATGCGTGCCCTCCTCACGCAAGACCCGATGCGACACGACACCCCGACGCGAATACGCCGATGAACGCCACGAACGCCAACGATATTGCTGCCCGGTATGCCCGTGTTACAGCCGCGCTGAAGCAGGCTGCGCCGCTTGTTCACAATATCACGAACCTGGTGGTGCAGAACGACGCGGCCGATGCCATCGCCGCCGTGGGCGGGGTGCAGATGACATTGCATGCGCCGGCCGAGGCGGCCGAGATCGCGGCGGTGGCGGACGCGCTGACCGTCAACGTCGGCACGCCGGACCCGGCCTGGCTCGAAGCCGCCGATACCGCCGTACGCACGGTCATGGGGCGTGGCCGGCCGTGGGTGCTCGACCCGGTGGCCGTGGGGTTTTCCGACTACCGGACCGAGGCCATCCACAAGCTGCTGGCCCAGGGTCCGACCGTGATCAAGTCCAATGCCAGCGAAACGCTGGCGCTGGCGCGCACCGGCACGAGCGGGCGCGCCGGGGACAGCCGGCATGCCGTGGATGACGCGATCGATGCGGCGCGGCGGATCGCACGGCAGTACGGCTGCGTGGTGGCCGTGACCGGCGAGCGCGATCTGATCACCGACGGTGCCCGGACCGTTCGTCTGCATAACGGCCATCCCATGATGGGCCGCATGATCGGGTCGGGCTGCATGCTGTCGTCGGTGCTGGCCTGTTTTCTGGCCGTGGCGGATGACCCGTTCGAGGCCGCGCTGGCGGGCCTGGTGCATTTCGCGGTGGCCGGAGAGCTAGCGGCTGCCCGGGCCGGCGGTCCCGGCACGCTCAAGCCGTTGTTGATCGACGCGCTATACAACCTGGATGCAGTGGACGTATCGGCGCGCTTGAAGGTGAGCGAATTGACGCCGTGAGCGGTCTTGGCGCCTATTCCGACAGGCTGTCAATCCCAGTCCGCGGGCTTTCCCATCGGGTTGTGCGGCAGAGCGGGGCCGAAGCGAAAGCGCGTGGGGCGTTCGGCGGGCGGCAGCTGGCTGGCCACGAACGGGCGCAGACGGTGTTCGAGGTCCGCTTCGTCTTTGTCGCCGACCGGGACGATGAACGCCTTCAGGCGGCCGTTGTCGCCCAGCCGCACCGCCGCCTCGGCCACGCCGTCGCATGCGGTGAGCACGGCGGCGATACGGTCGGGATAGACGTTTACCCCGCCGACCTGCACCGCATGGTCCCGGCGGCCCATGAGCTCGATTTGACGCGCGCCGCGCGGCCGGACGTGGTCGGGCAGACGCGCGGGCTGGCCGGTGCGATCGATGAGCGTCGATGGCGCATGGGGCGCGAGCCGCCAGCGCGGTAGCAGGGTGTATTCGATGCCGGGGATCTCGCGCAGCCCGATCGCGCTGGTTTCCGAGCTGCCATAGACATCGACCAGCCGCGCCAGGCCGGTGGCGAGCACGGCCTCGCCGAGTGCGTTGGCAAGCGGCCCGCCGGAACTGATACCGGTGACATGCTCCGGCCACTGTGGGCGCAGGCGTGCCAGCGCCGCCCAGTGGTCGGGAACGCCCACCACCAGATCGCCCGCTCGCGGCGCCGGCATGCCGGGCACGGTGCCATCGATAACCGGCACATCGAGCACGGCCGGCAGCAGGGCGGTCCACACGAGCCCGTAGAGATGGGTCGCCGGGACCAGTGCGATCACCCGTCGCGTGCCGGCAAACCGGCGGGCGAACTCGCGGGTTTCTTCGAGCAGATCGGCCGTGGCATGCGAATGGCGCTGCGGCACGCCGGTCGAGCCGGAGGTATGGACCGTCAATCGTTGAATCCGCTGGGCCGCGATGCCGTCGGCCCATTCGGCCACCGTGGCGGTGGTCTCCGGGGCGAAGGCGATATCGTCCAGCGTGAAAATTTCGCTGAGCGCGGCGGCCACGCCCATTCGTTCCAGAGAATCCAGGGCCAGCGGGGTGGCCGTCTCATGCGGGGCATAGGCTTCGGCCGCGCGCTGGCCGATGTCTTCGTCGCGCAGGCGGTGGAGTTCGCCGGCGATCACGGCGGCGGTGAGTCGGCGGATGGCTGCCCGCGGCAGGTCGGCCCGGGTCACGCCGACGCCGGGGCCACCCGATTGCGCCCGGCGTTTTTCGCCTCGTACAGACGGCGATCCGCGATTACGATCAGATCGTCGGTGGAGCCGTCGGTTTCGCGCATTTCCGCGCAGCCCAGACTGGCGGTGACGTGGAGCCGGTTACCAGGCACCGCGATCTGGAGTTCGGCGATTTCGCGACGCAGCGTTTCGGCCAGCTCGATTGTGGCACTCAACGGGTATTCGGGCGCCAGCAGGGCGAATTCTTCTCCGCCCAGCCGCGCGAAGACCGCCCCCGCCGGCGCGCAGTCGGCGCCGATTTGTGCCACCTGTTTGAGCACGGTGTCCCCGGCCGGGTGGCCGTGCATATCGTTCAGCGCCTTGAAATCGTCCAGGTCGAGGATGATCAGAGATAACGGCTGTCGGCGCGTCAGGCATCGCGTGTGCTCGAGCTTCAACACCTTCTGGAACTGCATCCGGTTGATCGCGCCGGTCAGATAATCCCGCGTCAAGAGCTCGATCAGGTCGTTGGTTTTTTTGGCCGGTTCGGGCACGTCCCGCAGCACCATCGAGAAGCTGCGATCCTCGTCGTCGTCTTGTTCGGCGCGCGCCACCAGCAGGCGCTGGCACCAGTAGCGTTCGCCATTGGCCCGCTTCTCCCACCCTTCGAACAGATGCCAGCCATCGCGACTGGCAAGCGAAAGTTGGTCGGCTATGTAGAACGGGATCTGTGCTTCGTCGCCGGTTTCGGACAGAAACGTATCCACGCATTGGCCGATGACTTGTTCGGCGGCATAGCCGGTCTGCCGGACGAAGGAGGGGTTGGCCGAAAGCACCCTGCCGTCGCCCGTGACCGTCAGTAGCGCATGATCGTTGACCTCGTCGATCAAGGCAGCGAACCAGGTATCGGCCTGACGCATCCGATGTTCCTGGGCCACCTGTTCGCTGATGTCGCTCAAGGTCGCGATCAACTGGTTCGGGCCGCGCTTGACCAGGGAGCAGGCCAGAACCGTGGCGCGCCCGTCGCGGCTCTTCTGGCCCAGATCCACGACGATCCGGTGTCCGTCGCAGATGGTGCCGTGGGGCTCGGCGAAACCATCGGCAAAGTTACGCAGCTCCGGCGCGTATTTTTCCGTTGCGGCGAAGAAGTTATCGACGCCCTGCGCGCCGGCCAGCGGCAGCAGATGCTTCATCGCATGCGGATTCATCAACCCGATCTCGCCGCGGTCATCGAGCTCGATCAGCCCGAACGGGCATGCATACATGAAGCTTAGAAGATCATCTTCAGCTGCCATGGCTCCCGGCCTCCGATCAGCGCTCGACGAGAATATAGCGTCGCACTGCATCGTGGGCCTGCAGCAGCCGCAGCCGGACGCGGGTGGGGCGCATGCGCAGCGTCAACACGAACGGCACGATCTCATCGAGGTCGGCCTCCTCCTCGAAACGCTGGGCAACCAGGAAATTGTTCATGCACTGGCCGATGGTGGAAAAAAACGGCACACCCAGAACATGAGCGGGGTCGACACCGGACATGCGAGCCTCGGCGGCATTGTAGACATCGGCGCAGGTATCCGGGCGAAGGCCGATTACGCCGAAATCGAGCGCATCGCGGTCCTGCGGCGCCATGCTTTCAAGATCGATCAGCCGGACGGTTTCGAATGTCGGCTTCGTGTCGCGCATGTAGGCGCCTCCATGGAATCAGAATGCGGGAACAACCCGTTTAAGTGGCCATCGGGTTCTTGGTTTGTTATGTCGCGCTGCACTTGGCCAGATGGGTGGCGGCCCAGAAGGCATGATGATCCGGCCTGTCGTGCGTCAAAGACTTGGGATGAAGATATGGGATAACCCGAAAGCGCACAACCGAATGGTGATCCGCGAAAATGGCGTGTTCGACGTGCCGGGCCGGACGTACGCGGTCAGGTCGTGTGATACACGCGCCGTCGGGGTTCGGCAAACTGCTCGGGAGGGCCTGGCCCGTTGGGCCCATGCCACCCGGCGACACACGCCCCACCCCAGAGCCGGGCACGACGATCGCTCGAAATCCATGACGTGAACTGACGTTGCAGGACACGGGCAGGGCCCGAGCCGGCGGGCTCACCCCCGCGCGGTGGTCATGACGATGCGCTGCCGCCGGGCGATTGCCAGGGGCCGGTGATCGGTACGGCCTGCGCACTCCGCCCCAGTAGCGGGAGGCCATACATCGCTTCCAGTGTACGCAGCATGCTGTAGTGGTTGACCGGACGCTTGACCTGTCCCTGGCGTACATGTGCGCCGGCGATGATGACCGGAATATGGTTGTGATGAAGATCGTTGTCCTCGTCCCAGGTCAGGATCAGCAGGCTGTTGTGATCCCGTGCCCACTGGACGTAGCCGCCCAGATGGCGCTTCAGCCAGCGGTCGCCCTGGGCGATACTGGCGCTGTGCATGTCGTGGTCGAGGTCGGGGATGACGAACGACACCGTGGGCAGCTTGTTGAAGTCGGAAGGAAAATCCCGAAACGGCCGGTTCTGGTCGGCGTCTACGTTGACCCCCTGCCAGTTGACGGCCGGGTTGTGTTTGCGTGCATAAAGCCCGTGGCGGCAGCCGGTGTAGCCCGGCTTCGGCATGGACTGGGCATAGGTGGCGAAGCTCAACCCCGCATCGCGCAGGGTGCTGGCCAGATTGCGGCTGGTGAACCGGTGCGGACAGCTGTCCAGCAGCACGCCCTGGGTGGTGCCAGAGAACAGTGCGAGGTAATTGGGCTCGCTCGGATGAGTGACGCCGTAGGCATGGGTGAGCGTGGCGCCGGAGGCGGCGAGCCGATTCAGGAACGGCGCCTGGGGATTATCCAGAATCTGGGAATAAGCCTTGTTCTCCTCGATCACGATCACGACATGGGCCGGTCGCGGCAGCCTCCCCTGCGGCAGTCGCGTATGCGCCTGCGAGCTGCCGAACGCCGGCGGCACGCTGCTGGCGAACATGCAACCTGCCAGGCTGGCGGTCAGTGCGCTTATCAGCGCGAGCCGGCGCAGCCGGCGGCCGGGGTGCTGCCGCGGTTTCATGTCGGCCCCGCGTTGCCGCCGCGGCGGCGCATTGAATCGAGTCGATACACGTGCATTGATTGCCCTCTTTTTGTCATGGTGCGAGATGAGCCGCCGTCGCGCCAACTCAGTTGAAACGGTAATCGAACCAGACGGCGCCGAAGTTGTTGTGGGCATCGCTGGCGGGCGGCAGGTTGCCCGTATCCACCGTATTGGTTGTCATCCACATATCGAAATGTACGCCCCAGCGCGGGCGCACATAGTTGACGCCCGCGATCAACTGGCCCACGAACGGCTTCATGTGCAGCGTGTTCTGTCGGGTCCAGGCATTATCGCTGCGAATGAGATTGCCCTGGCGTTCCATCGAGCGCCCCACGCCGGTGCCGCGCACGGCGACGGTGGCATAAAAATAGCCACGATCCGTCGGCGTCTGGGTGGCATCGTAGTTGACACCGCGCCCGAGCGGGTCGGGCAGGGTGGCGAAACCGGGCGGCAATTGCCCGATGCGGGCGATCAGTCCGGTCTGGCCGTAGGTGAAATAATTACCGAGCGCGGCATCCAGGCTCGATGCGATATCGAAATGCGGCGTACGCCAGAGCTTGTGCTGGAATGTGTAGTACAGGTTGACCACCGGCTCGTTGTCGAGCTGGTTGTTCCAGCCGTGCGGCGGCGTGCTCATGATGCTGTGGATGGCGGTTTGCACCTGCTTGCCCCCGGCCAATGGCCCGACCAGCCCGAGCATCAGCTCCGCCCCGTACAGGTTGCGATCGTTGAACGCGATGAAGGTGTTGCCCCAGCCGAGCAGGCCCATGTACGGAAAGTCGTTGGTGATCAGCCGGTGCGTGCCGAGATGGGTGGGGGTGTCCTGGACTTGCCAGAACGTCCAGCTCTCGCGATAGCCCAGCTGCGGGCCTGTCGGCAGCACCCACCGCGCCAGCGACTTGCCAAAGGCCGGGGTGCCATGGGTCTGGCTCAGCCGACGCGCGACGGCCGAATGCATGCTCACGCCGCCGCCGCCCGTGTACTGGTTATCGGAAAGAAACAGCTTGTCGTCCTGGAACGCGAAGGTCCAGGTGACCGGACCGTGCGGGCGCTGGGCCAATGCCAGAGGGCTCAGGCCGAGAAGCGGGGGCAGCCCGAACAACAGCCAGCGCAGCGTGCGGCGCATGCGCCGGTGCGCGCTGGCAACGCACCGCTGCCAGCCTTGTCTTGACGGGTTGCAACATGCACTGCTGCTCATGAGTGTATTCTACACAGAAATTTCCGCGTGCTGCCAGCCCGGCTCGGACTCGAAAACGCGCTCGACCGGAGCCCGGGCCGGCGGTCGCGGGCCGGCATCGATCGCAGTGGCCGGCGCGGCGCCGCGATCGGCCATCGCCAAGAAGAGGCCGGCCACGATACAGCGCGCACCCGCAGGCAGTGTGCGTGATCCCGGTGCCCGGCCATGTCGGTTCAGACCGTGGATTTGTAACGATTGTCGCGGCCGGGCGAGGCGCGGTGATGGGGCCTATGCGGAAATACGGCGAATGTCCGCAACGCCGCAGGGCGCGGCACGGGTGTTGCCTGCGGCGACAGCCTGGCCGCAAACCGTTATCGTGGACCTGATGATGGTGGATCAACTCAAGGCATTGGCCAGCGAGACGAGGCTGCAGATCATGGGTTGGCTCCGGGCGCCGGAAGCGCATTTCCCGGCTCAGGCTCATGGCGACCCGGTCGGCGTTGGCGTCTGCGTCAGTCATATTCAGCAAAAGGCGGGGCTGTCGCCCTCCACGGCCTCGACCCATCTGGCGATTCTGCAGCGTGCTGAACTCGTGTGCGCCACGCGTATCGGCAAATGGACTTATTACCGCCGGAATGAGGCCGCGATCACGACGCTGCTGGACGACATGACCCGCGTCGTCTGATATCTTTGCGGTCAAATATTTCGTTAATTCGCGAAATAACGAATCGAAAAGGAGTCGGATATGTCGAATCAAGCGATTGTCGTCGGTGCGGGCAGTGGTTACGACCGGGTGCGTCGTGAGCAGCGCGATGCGCCGGCCCCGGGGCCCGGTGAGATCACCGTTCGGCTCAAGGCGAACTCACTGAATTTCCACGACTATGCCGTAGTGACCGGCCTGTGGGGCGGCGTGCCGGAAGACCGGATTCCCATGGCCGATGGCGCCGGCGACGTGGAAGCCGTCGGCGCAGGCGTGACCGAGTTCGCCGTGGGCGACTCTGTGGTGAGCACTTTTTTCCCGACGTGGCTGGACGGCGAGGCCGAGGTCGAAGGCTTCGATACGGTGCCCGGAGACGGCATCGACGGTTACGCCCGCGAGCGTGTGACCCGGTCGGCCAACGCATTCACGCATGCCCCGGCCAACTACACGGCAGCCGAAGCCGCGACCCTGACCACCGCCGGCCTGACCGCCTGGCGGGCTTTGATGGAAGACGGGGCGCTGCAGCCGGGCGAGACCGTGCTTGTTCAGGGTACCGGCGGGGTTTCGATCTTTGCGCTCCAGTTCGCCAAGCGCTGCGGCGCCACCGTGATCGCGACCTCCTCGCGCAACGACAAGCTGGAGCGTCTGCGGGACCTGGGCGCCGATCATCTGATCAATTACAAGGAAGACGGCAACTGGGGCCAGACCGCACGCGCGCTCAGCGGCGGTCGCGGGGTCGATCATGTGATCGAAGTCGGCGGGCCCGCCACGCTGGAGCAATCGATGAACGCCGTTCGCGTCGGCGGCCATATTGCCGTCATCGGCGTGCTGACCGGCGTGGCCGGCGAAGTCTCGCTCATGCCGATGCTGGCCAAGCAGATTCGTCTTCAGGGCGTGCTGGTCGGCAACCGGCGTCAACAGCAGGATATGGTCCGGGCGATCGAGGCCAACGATATTCATCCGGTCATCGACCAGCGGTTCCCGCTGAATGAACTGGCCGATGCGTTCCGCTATCAGGAAACCAACCAGCACTTCGGCAAGATCTGCCTCGACATCTGAATACGGCGGCCGGCGGCCCCTCGGATATCGACGGCCCCGCCGCGAGGCGGGGCCGGTGGTCGGGCGCCGCGGCCGCGGCGCCCGTCGTCAGGCGGCGACCGCGAGCGCCTGCGCCAGATCGGCGATCAGATCGTCGATATGTTCGATGCCGACGGACAGCCGCACCATGTCGGGGGTGACGCCCGCGCTTTCGAGTTCGGCTTCATTGAGCTGGCTGTGGGTGGTGGCCGCGGGCATGGCCGCACAGCTCTTGGCATCGCCGATATTCACCAGCCGGATGAACAACTCGAGCGCGTTGTAGAACCGTACGCCGGCATCCAGCCCGCCCTCGATACCGAAGGAGAGAATGCCCGAGGCCCGGCCGTTCATGTAGCGCTGTGCAAGGGCGTGGTCGCGATGGCCGGGCAGGCCGGCGTAGTTGACCCAGGTGATGCGGTCGTGGGCTTCCAGGTATTCGGCGATGCGCTGGGTGTTGTCGCAGACGCGCTCCATGCGCAGGGCCAGCGTTTCCAGCCCCTGCAGAAACATCCAGGCGTTGAACGGGCTCATCGCACCGCCCATGTTGCGCAGCGGCACCACCCGTGCGCGGGTGATGAAGGCAGCCTCGCCGGCATCCCTGGCGTAGTTGATGCCGTGATAGGACGGATCCGGCGTGGTCAGCAGCGGGAAGCGCTCGGCGTGTTCCAGCCAGGGGAAGCGTCCGGAGTCGACGATGAGCCCGCCGATGGTCGTGCCGTGGCCGCCGATGTATTTGGTGGCCGAATGCACGACGATATCCGCGCCGTGTTCGATGGGGCGCAGCAGCGTGGGCGAGGGGACCGTGTTGTCGACGATCAGCGGCACGCCGTGGGCATGGGCGATTTCGGCCAGACGAGCCACATCGGCGATGTTGCCGGAGGGGTTGCCGATCGACTCGCAGTAGATGGCCTTGGTGCGGTCGTCGATGAGCGCGGCCATGGCGTCGAGATCGTCCTTGTCGGCGAAGCGCACGCTCATGCCCTGGCGCGGCAGGGTGTGCGCGAACAGGTTGTAGGTGCCGCCGTAGAGCTCGCTGATTGAGACGATGTTGTCGCCGGCTTCGGCAATGGTCTGGATCGCTGCCGTGATCGCGGCCATCCCGGAGGCCATGGCCAGCGCGCCGACGCCGCCTTCCAGCGCGTTGATGCGCTGTTCGAGCACGCCGCAGGTCGGGTTCATGATGCGGCTGTAGATGTTGCCGGGCACTTTCAGATCGAACAGATCGGCGGCGTGCTGGGCATCGTCGAATGCGTAGGACGTGGTCTGATGCAGCGGCACGGCCACGGCATGTTGTTCGTCCGGCGTGTACCCGCCGTGCAGGGCGATGGTTTCGGGTTTCATGCGAAGGCTCCCTCGGTTTCGTGAATCGCGGCGCCCGGCGTTGTCTCTTGCGCTATCAAGCGGTGGCCGAGCCATTTGAGTTTAGGGCAGCGACGCGGTTTGCGGATATGGCCAGCGGGGGCGGAGTATGGGGCGAGGTATTATGGTGTGTATTGTGAGGCTACGCTGAGTGCCGCATCCGAGTCGGACCGCGCTTATGGCTCGTCCCTTGCGCCTTGAATTTCCTGGCGCCCTGTATGACGTGACCGCTCGGGGATCGCCGCAACGATATCCACGAAGACGACGAGGGCCGCTACGCGTTCCTGGGCGTGCTGGCGGGCGTGGTCGAGCGTTTCAACTGGCTGGTGCATGCTTATTGTCTTATGAGCAACCACTACCACCTGTTGGTCGAGACGCCGGATGGCAACCTGCCGAGGGGATGCGTCAGCTCAACGGAGTTTATACGCAGTACAGCAACCGCCGACACGGTCGTACGGGCCATGTGTTCCAGGGGCGGTACAAGGCGATTTGCGTATAGAAGCAACCGTGTCTGCTGCAGGTGGCGCGCTATATCGTGCTCAACCCGGTTCGCGCTCATAGGGTACGAAGCGCCGGGGATTGGCCGTGGAGCAGCTATCGGGCGACCGCCGGGCGCAGCGATACGCCGTCCTGGTGGACCACTGACTGCATCCTGTCGGCATTCGCCTGGGGCCGTACGGAGGCCGTGTACAAGTATCGGCGGTTCGTGAGCGCCGGACGCGGTCAGCCGGGCCCCCGGCAATCCCTGGCGAACCCGGTGTTGCTGGGCGATGCGCATTTCGTGGATGAAATGCAAGCCCGCCTGCAGCAACAGAATCGAAGCCTTGCCGAGATACCACGCCATCAAAGACCGGCGCGGGCGCGACCGATCGCCGATTCCGTCCGCGAACAGCGGTCGCGCGCGGTTATAGCATGAGCGAAATCGGTGCGTGCTTCGGGATGCATTATTCGACGATAATGCCGGATCATCAAGGCGCAGGAAACAGGCGCGGATGTCGAGCCGGCGGCACCGGCTTCCCGAGCCGCCGATCGCCCGGTGCGATGACGGCGGGTTTGTCCGGATCGGCGCTGCCTCTCTGTCCGGTTTTTCGACGCGGGACCAGGGTTTGAGCCATGAACGTCACGACCCAATTTCTGGCGACGAACCAGACCACGCTGAAACTGGCGGTCGCGCTGTTGCTGGGGGCGATCATCGGGCTGGAGCGAGGCTGGGACGCCCGTAAACAGAAGTCCGGTGAACGCATTGCGGGCATTCGTACCTTTGCCCTGATCGGTCTGCTGGGCGGTGTTGCAGCCTTGTTGACCGCGAAGGTCTCGCCTTGGGCCTTTCCCGTACTGCTCGTCAGTGTCGTGGCGATTGCCCTGGTGGCATTCAGTGAGCGGCTGGCCCATGTTCAGAACTTCAGCATCACCAGTATCGTCGGGATATTGCTGACCTTCTGTTACGGCGCGGTCGCAGTGGCGGTCAACCCCGCCATAGCTGCCGGGGGCGCAGTCGTCACGGCCATCATTCTGGATAACAAGCGGGAAATACACGGGCTCGTGGAGCGCCTCAAATCCTACGAGCTGGATGCTGCCCTGAAGCTTTTGTTGATTTCGGTGGTGATGCTGCCGCTGCTGCCGGACATCGGCATGGGGCCGGGCGGCGTGCTGAACCCGTACCAGATCTGGTGGATGGTGGTCCTGATCGCCGCCATCTCCTTTGTCGGCTATTTCGCGATCCGCGTGGCCGGGGTGAGAAAAGGCATCCTGTTCACCAGTCTGTTTGCGGGGCTGAGTTCTTCCACCGCGCTCACGCTGCATTTTGCCCGCCAGTCCAAACGCGCCCCGGAACTGAGCCCGCAGTTCGCGACCGGCATCCTGATCGCCTGCGGCACGATGTTCATTCGCATCCTGATTTATTGTGCCCTGATCAACCACACGTTGTTGTCGCGACTGGCATGGCCCGTCGCCGTGATGACGGCGAT
Organism: Salinisphaera sp. SWV1; assembly: GCF_052044155.1. Taxonomy (NCBI): domain Bacteria; kingdom Pseudomonadati; phylum Pseudomonadota; class Gammaproteobacteria; order Salinisphaerales; family Salinisphaeraceae; genus Salinisphaera; species Salinisphaera sp. SWV1. Next base: position 70,796 of record NZ_JBQDYE010000010.1, on the reverse strand, counting down.
GCTTTACCTCCCGGCGGTGGTCATATGGAAGCGAAACGCGGCGCGTCTGGATATCAGCCGCCCCAGGCTCAATCAGAACCCGCTGGATCTCAAGTCAGCCTTGCTGTTCGGACTGTTGCTCACCGGAATACTGGCACTGGGCGAGTTCGCCCAGGCGTGGCTGGGCAATGCCGGCGTATATGCCCTGGCCGCGACGTCGGGGATCGCCGATGTGGATGCGATCACGCTGTCGTTGACACGCATGTCGCAGCAATCGATCACCATTCAAACCGCCGTGGTGGGTATCGTGATTGCAGCCGCGACCAACAATCTGGTCAAGGCCGGTATCACGGCAGCGATCGGCCGGAAAAGTCTCGCACTGCTCGTGGCCGGCCCCATGCTGTTGTCCCTGGTCGCCGGGTTGGGCGTCGCGTGGTTGCAGTGAGGGCGCGACGGCCGGGGCGCGGCACCGCCTGCCTGGCAGGTCGCCGCGGTTGATGCAAAAAATGTCTCGTCCTTGACGCGCGAGCCGGCCGGGCGACCGGGCTCAGCTGGCCCGGGCTCGCTGGGTGTCGCCATCGATGGGTGTCCAGCCGTCGGCTCGATAGCGCTGCACGGCTTCGCTGCCCGGGCCGATTTGATAGACGAACAGCCACTCGTGGTGGACCAGCTGTCGAATGCTTTCGTGTTTGGCGATGATGTCGGCAATGGCGTCGGCGGGGGCCTGGATGAACACACTGAGCCGCAGCGGCTCGTGTACCCAACGCGTGCCATCCCACAGCGACTGCAGTGACAGGCCGATACGCAGGTCGCCCCCGTTGCCTTCGAATAAACCGATGTGACCGCCGGCGACGTTGTGTAGTGCCTTGTTGCCGCTGCCGTAAACGCGGTTGTCCACGGTCGAGGCGTAGTACTGGAGATTGATCCAGTGCGCGACGATCATCGGCGCCGTCATGATCGACTCGAGAATCTCGTGGTTCGCGTCCTGCGCGGCGTCGTATTCGTGCAAAAAGGCGCGACCGGCGAGATTCAGCCCCCGTGTGCGCTGGCGCGGCGCCACGATCAGGCTGGCGTTGCGGGCCAGCCCCCATTCCGGGCGGACCTGCGACCAATCATGGGCGCCCCGGCCCAGGCGCTCGCGCTGGGCGCCCGGGGCCGACGGGCCGGACTCCAGCCAGGGCGCCCGCTCGGCGTTCGCGCGGGTGCGGGCGTCATCGAGCCAGGTCCGCAGCCGAGCCACGTGGGTGGCCTGCTCCCGGCTCAGGTCCTCGAGATCGAACAGGGTGACCTCATCCGTGGTCGTGTTGTGCAGGGCGGCGACGAAGCGTGTTGTCGCCAGCACGTCGATGTCTTGGTCGCGCAGGCCCCGCCGCACGTCCGGCTCGTTCAGGAGTCCGGCGACGACGCGTGCGTTGATCTCGCCCGAATGACCGCCGCACGCCCCGCAGTCGAGGGCGGATTGCTGTGGGTTGTTGCGGGTCTGGCTGGCGTGCCCGACCAGCATCACGATCGGGGCGAAGCCTTGCGTCAACGACAGGCCGCGCAGAATCCCGGCGGCCAGTTCGATTTTGCGCGCGACGGACAAGGCGGTGCCGTGGTCGGTCAGCCGGGGCTTGCGCGGGTCCGCGCCCGCGGTGTGCGCTGCGTCTGCTGCATGGCCGGGCGACTTGTGCAATAGCCCGTCCTTGAGCAATTTCAAGGCGTAGAGCAGGCCGGTGGACTCGACATACGAAAACGTCGACGTGCTGCCCCAGCGAAAGCGGCGGCTGGTCTCGCTGGCGCGCAGCCGCGTGCTTGCGTCTGCGTCGCGCCGGCAGGTGTCGTCGTGGCCGTTCCCGCTTTCCAGCGTCACCGTCAGGCTGGGGGCGAGCAGCCCGGGGAGTTGCGCTTGCGGCACCGCCGATCCGGGGGCCTGGTAGGCGATCGGGACGCCGAAAAAACCGGCAAAGCCGAGTGTGTCGACCTCGGGGCTGACGGCTTCCAGGGCGCGGCGAAAGACTTCCGATCGCACATCGATACAAAACGCCGCCTGCACCACCGGTGTTGACGGTGCTGAGGTCGGGGTCGGCCCGCCGGTCAGGTCGCCGATGAGCGGCCTTTGATAGCCCAGTTCGAGGGCACGGAGCCAGATCCAGTCGAGTTGCTGGTCGCTGACGTGTTCGGCTTCGATCCGTTCCGCCTGGGTCAGCGCGTGCCGCCAGGCGCCGCGCGAGTCGTCGTCGGCGACCCATTGATACAGCACCCAGTCCCAGGCCAGGCGCATCGCGAGCAGATCCCGCAGTGTCGTGTCTTCGCGCCCGGCCAGGTCGGCCTGCCAGCACAGATAGGCACACCAGGACGCCCAGCCGTTCACGCTCAGCAGCAGTGCGTGCAGATAGGTTTCGGCGTGATCGAGCGGGACCGACATGGCGGCGAGCGCGGCATGGATCAGGGCGTCCGGGCTGTCCGGCAGGTCTTTAAAGCGTTTTTGAAGACCGGGCTCGCCCATCAGAATCGCAATGCCACGGTCGTGCATGACGTTGTAATGCCAGGCAGCATAGAGCCCGCCGGTTGGCCTGCCCGGCCAGTCACCCTGACCGCGATCGAATGCCGACGCGCACAATTGACTGATCTGATGCACGATTTCCTCGGTCCAGGCGGTGCGGTGGGCGAGATCCCGGGCCTGGTCCAGTTGATCGGCCACCAGCGCGACGCGGGTGGTACAGGCGGGCTGCTCGAGATGAGCGACCAGCGTTTCCGCCGTGAGCGCCGAATCGGCTTCGCGACAAGCGGCTTCCAAATCGGCACGAGCGATGCGGCCGGTCATCCATTGATCGCGCAAGTAGGCGCGCCCCGGCAGAGCCCGGGCGCCACCGCGTGCCGCGACCCGGGCCGCGGCCTGCTGGATCGGCAGCCCGCGCAATCCCCACCAGGGGTTGACGGCGACCGATTGATCGAGCGGCCAGGTCGGGGCGATCCGGGCGCAGGCACCGGCGATGGCCTCGTCGAAAGCCTCGGCTGAAGGCGCGGCCGGCGGGCGGCGTATTGCGGCGGGCTTCGGGGTTGAAACGTTACTCATGCGCCGTGCTCCGGGTCGGGGATGGGGGCGTCGTGGCAAGCGGTGCGCGCGCGGGCAGCCGGGGCGGCCAGATCACGAGCGTCAGCCGTGTGAATAACTGATCCAGATAGAAACCGCCGTACACATGGGGCTGCAGCCAGGCAAGGCGGCGCGCGCCGCCGGCTGTGGTCAGCATCGCGCGCACGATGAACAACGCGCCGAACGCCAGGGTGATGCCGACTTCGCTGGCCATGGAAGGCGCGGTCGTCGTCGGCGGCGCCCAGAATGTGGACAAGAAAGACCACAGCAGATAAAGACCGGTCACGGCCAGCGCACCGGCGCCCGTGCGCCACCCCATTTCGCGCGAGTTGGCGCCTTCGCCGATCAGCGAGGCGACCGCCAGCACGAGCACCGCAAAGACGGCCGGATGGCCGCGCCCGAGGCTCGGGATTGCAAACAGCCCCAAGATCACGACGCCCGCGGTGCCCGCGATGACGAGCCAGCGCGTGGCGGATGGCTCGGCGCTGGGTGGCGTGCACCAGCGGCGGGTCGATGTCGCCACGATCTCGCCGGCCGTGAGAAAGGAATACGCCTTGTAGAACGAATGCGCCAGCAGATGCAGCAAGGCCAGGTTATACAGCCCGAGTCCGCATTCCATGAGCATGAAACCCATCTGGGCGCAGGTGGACCAGGCCAGCATGACCTTCACGCTCACACGGGTCGTCATGATCAGGGCGGCAATCACGGCAGTACTGGTGCCCGCAATCACCAGCAGTGCCTGGGCCAGGCCCGCATGCGCCATCAGCGGCGCGAGACGGATCATCAGAAATCCGCCCATGTTGACGATACCGGCATGCAACAGCGCCGATACCGGCGTGGGTGCTTCCATCACCTGAATCAACCAGCCGTGGAAGGGCAGCTGGGCGCACTTGAGGATCGCCGCACAGGCGATCAGGGCGGTGGCGAGGGTCAATGCCGGTGTGAAAGCGGCCGGCTCGACCCGGGCGAACACCCGGTCCATCTGGAAGCTGCCGTAGTGCATGCCCACCAGAATCAGCCCCACAAGAATGAACGCATCCGCGACCCGGCTGATGAGAAACTTCTTGTGGGCGGCCAGCAGCGCCTGGGGACGCTGATGGTAATAAGTCAGAAGCTGATGCAGGCAAAGACTGGTGGCGACCCAGGCCGCGCCGAGCAGGAGCAACTGATTGGCGACCACCAGGGTCGAGATGCTCGCCAGCGTGGCGCAGAACCAGCGCCGGTAAACATGCTGCGCCGGATCGTCCGCCGTGGGGTCGCCAGCCAGATATCGGCGGGAGAAGGTGAGAATGACCAGACCGATGAAGCTGATCAGCGCCAGCATGGCCAGCGTGACCGGGTCGACGCGCACGCTCGGCGCGAAGCTGGCGGGGTGCGGCCAGGGCAGGCGTGCGATCAACGTCGGCGACTTTGCCGTGACGAGGTATAGCAATGCGAGCGCCATGGTGAAACCGATCGCGCAGCGCGCATAGACCAGCGTGGCTGGCCAGCGGGCGAAAACCGGGCCGCGCCGATCTCCTGATGCGATGGCGGCCCAGAGATAGGTCGCGGGCACACTGAGGGCGAAAAAAGCGGTCGCGGTGGTGTCGATGGCGTACATATCGGCCGGTCCGGTCGGAAACCCGATTAGACTAGAGCGACTTTATGTTCAATAAAAATACTTATTTATATATGTTTCATTCTGTATTATAGAACAATGCCGCAGTTGAATTACCATCACCTGTATTATTTCTGGCGTGTGGCCAAGCAGGGCAACCTCACGGAGACGGCGGCCCGCCTGCATCTGTCGCAGTCGGCGCTGTCCACCCAGATCAAGAAGCTTGAAGCGTCGCTGGGGCAGCCTCTGTTCAAGCGTGTCGGCCGGCGGCTGGAACTCACCGAGTCGGGCCGGGTGGCGCTGGATTACGCCGAACCGATCTTCAACCGGGGCGAGGAACTGCTGGCCACCCTGCGCGAGGGGCGTGGCGCCGCACGGCAGGTCGTGCGTATCGGGGCCATGGCGACGTTATCGCGAAACTTCCAGGAGGGTTTCATTGCGCCGCTGATGGGCCGAAACGATATCTCGCTGGTCCTGCAGTCCGGCCGACTCGATGATCTGCTCGGGCAGCTCAGCACGCACCGGCTGGACCTGGTGTTATCCAACACGACGCTTCCCAGCACCGCGGAAACGCCCTGGCGCAGTCGGCGTATCGCCCGGCAGGCGGTGAGTGTACTCGGGCGTCCGCGCGACACCCCGTTTCGTTTGCCCGATGACCTGGCCGACGCCCGGATACTGCTGCCCGGCGAGCATAGCGAGATACGCACCGCAGTGGATATGTACTGCGAACACTGGGGTCTGCGCCCGCATATTCTTGCTGAAGTGGACGACATGGCCATGCTGCGCCTGATGGCACGCGACTCGGCGGCCGTATCGATCATGCCGCCCGTGGTCGTGCGCGACGAGATCGCCGACGGCACGTTGGTGGAATACGGGCAGCTGCCCAACGTGCACGAAAACTTCTATGCCATCAGTGTGAAACGGTATTTCCAGAACCCACTGATCGCACAACTGCTCGCGCGCACACCGGATGAGCTGATTCGCGACTGAGCCTTGCTGCCGCGCCAATGACATCCAGGTAAAAGCGCACTTGATTGCGTACCACACGCAGCGGGCTGAACAGCCAGGGTAATGGGTCCGCCAATGCACGCGAACGAGTGCAAACAGGAAGAAAGATCAAGGCACCGCTGGCTTCAGGTGCGCGAGCTATCGCGTCGTCAAGCCCCGGACTGAACTTTGTGCATGAGTCCAGAAGCCGCATGCTGCGCCCGGGACTGGCCGCCATAGCCGGGCCATGACGGCCGGGGTTCCCCGGGCGCGCTCGCCGCAAGCGATGGCCGGCGACCCCGGCATTCACGTGAGCGGCCGATCAATTGCGGTCGGCCCGCGGCCGGCCGGTTGGTCCGGCCGCCGACGCCCCGGGCCATCGTGTGGTAGCCGGGCCTTGCCCTTGCGCTAATGCGCCGTCAGTCGTCGCCATTGTGTTGCCAGCCACCGGCACACCAGGGCCGATCCTGGCGCCAGCGTTTGCGCTGTTCCGGGGTGAGTATATTTTGAAATTTCGTGCGCATCTGAAGGCTGTTGACCAGCAACTGGCGCCGCGTGGTGGCGATATGGTCGTAGACCTGACCGACCGCTTTCGGATCGGGGTTCGACTCTGCCATGAGGTTGCGCATCTGTTCCATGTATTGGAAAAGCTGCCCCCGGAGCTGGCCCTGCTGGCTCGCCTCGGTGCGCCAGAGCTTGCCCAGTGACTGACGCTGCTGGGCACTGAGATTCAGTGTCGACTCCGGCATCCCGCCGTAGTCATACATCATGCCAGGGCCGTAGCCGTCGCCGTACATCATGCCGTAGCCGTAGCCCGGCATCATGCCGGGGCCGCGCATCCCGGCCGGCCCGGCACCGTTCCACATCATCATCGGCCCGTAGCCAGACCTCGCACCCGGACCATAGCCGTACATCATGCCCGGGCCATAACCATACGGCGGCGCCTGTGCCGGCGTTTGCGTCTCGCTCGAAGCCTGCGGCGCGCCGCCGTTGCGCCCCATCATCCCGTTCTGGGCCAGGGCGGTCGAAGACAGCACGGCGGCCAGTACCAATCCGCTGAGCCAGGGGGTTGTTTGCATGGCCTTCTGAAATTTCATGACTCGGTCCTCTTGATCACGCGACTATCGAATACGGCATGCGGTTGGCATCCGGCCGAACCGGACGCCGGATGACGGCATGGCAACGATATTGGCCCGTCGATGACACCGGGCACTTGACCGAAATCAAGTCATGGCGCTGATGGCGCGGAGCGCCCTATCGGCCAGGGCGCTGTATGTTGCAGTCTGAGGGGCGCCGGACGCCGCGGCGTTCTCAATACGTCAACGCATTCATCACAAGCCATAAAGGGGAAGTCGCGAATCCAGTGGTCTCCGCTGCATACGGATAAGGCACGGTCTCCCGCAGCAGAATGACTGCCGCAGGTCCGATCCGCAGGACAGCTGCCAAGTTCGTGATCGCGCCGATCAATCGCCCAGCACGCCCACGCGAAAGCGGCGGCCCTTGATCCCGGATTGCCGCAGCCGGTCACGCGCGGGCTTGGCCCGGGATCGCGCGACGGCGACGTAGGCGCGCATGGGCGTGATCTCGATCTTGCCGACTTCGTCGCCGTTCAACCCGCCTTCGCCGGTGAGCGCGCCGAGAATATCGCCCGGGCGCAGTTTGTCGCGCCGGCCGCCCTGGATGACCAATGTGGCCATCGGCGGCTCGGCACGGGCCGAGCCGTCGTTGTCGGGCCAGCGCGACCAGTTCAGCCGAATACCGGCGGCGACGGCAATACGCTCGGCGCGCTCGCGTTCGCGCGGCGTGCAGAACGACACCGCCCGCCCCGATTCGCCGGCCCGGCCGGTGCGGCCGATACGATGCGTGTGGGTATCGATATCGCGGGCCAGGTTGACACTCACCACCAATGGCAGCGACGCGATATCCAGGCCGCGTGCGGCCACATCGGTGGCGACCAGCACGGCACAACTCTGGTTGGCGAAACGCAGCAGCACTTCGTCGCGCTCGCGCTGTTCGCGGTCGCCGTGCAACGCCAGCGCGGACACCCCGCGCTTGTTCAGATGCGCACAGACGCGATCGACATCGGCGCGCCGGTTGCAGAACACCAGGGCCTGGGAGAATGTCTTCTGGCGCCGCTTTGAATCGGCCAGAACCCGTTCCAGGGCGATCAGCTTGTCGGCATCATCGACAAGATGGAAGACCTGGGCGATGCGTAGCGGCGGGCTCTCGCCGCGGGTCGCGGTGATCTGCTTCGGGTTGCGCTGCAGCCGGCTCGAGATGTCGCGTATGGCCTCGGGCCAGGTCGCCGAGAAGAGCAGGGTCTGCCGTTGGCCGGGCAGGTAGCCGACGATGGCCTCGATATCCGCGATGAAGCCCATGTCGAGCATGCGATCGGCTTCATCGAGCACCAGGGTCTGCAAGGCACTCGTGTCCAGGCTCTCGCGCCGCAGGTGCGCCAGCACGCGGCCGGGCGTGCCGACGATGATATGCGGCGGCTGGCCGAGCGAATTGACCTGGGCGCGCATGGGGGCGCCGCCGCATAGCGTCATCAGTTTGACGTTCGGGATGGCGGCCGCGAATTGACGCAATGCCTGGCCGACCTGGTCCGCCAGTTCGCGCGTCGGGCACAGCACGAGCGCCTGGGTTCGGGCCAGGTCGACAACCAGCTTGTTGAGCAGTCCGAATCCGAAGGCGGCGGTCTTGCCGCTTCCGGTATCGGCCTGGCCCAGCACGTCGGCGCCATCGAGGATGGCGGGCAATGTCTGGGCCTGGATCGGGGTCGGGCGGGCAAAGCCGCGGGCCGAGGCGCTGTCGATCAGCTCCTGGCGCAGGGCGAGTTCGGTGAAGTCTTTCATGCGACATGATCGCACGGCGTGCGTGGCGCGGTGGTGTTCGAGTCGGCGCGCCGGGGCGTGGGCACGCCGGGCTTGTGGGGCTTCGGCCGGCTCACGCGGGGCGGCGCGGATAGCGTACGATCTGCCCGCCGTCGGCCGGCGCGAAGGCGACGCCGCGCGATTTCCAGGCTTCGCTGCGCTGGTCGGTGGGTGTGATGGTGTGCTCGGTCAACAGGGTGCGAAGCACGATCTGCAGTTCCATGTGTGCGAATGCGGCGCCGATGCACCGGCGCGCGCCACCGCCGAACGGGATCAGTTCGTAGGGATCGGGGCGTTGGTCGATAAAGCGCTCGGGGCGGAAGCGGTGCGGCGCGTCGAACAGGCGCGGGTCGGTCTGGACCAGTGAAATGCCGATCATGATGTGCATGCCGCGCGGCACGCGCCAGCGACCGATGGCGTAGCCGTCGGCGAGCACCTTGCGGAAGGTCATCGCGATCACCGGACGCGTGCGCTGCACTTCGTTGATGAAGGCGTTCAGAAGCGCGTCGTCGCCGTCGTCGACGGCCGTGACCAGTTTCGCCATGAACGCGGGATGACGACGCAGTCGTTCGACAGCCCAGGCGAGCGTTGTGGCGGTGGTCTCGTGGCCAGCGGTGAGCAGGGTAATGAGTTCGTCGGCGATCTCGCCGTCGCTCATGGGCGTGCCGTCGTCGTAGGTCGCGCCCATGAGCATGGCCAGGATGTCGCTGCGCCGCTCGCGGGTCGCGTCCGCCCGGGCGCGGGCGATCAGCCGGCCGATGATCGCATCGTATTCGGCCCGCATGCGGTTGAACCGGCCCCAGGGGGCGAGGCCGAACAGGTCCCATCGGGGCATCGGTGTGGCCGCCAGGACCGAACCGAGCTTGACCATGCGCGGCAGCAGGCCCCGCAAGGTGTTCAGGTCCTCGCCTTCGGCCCCGAAGACCGTGCGCAGGATGATGTTGAGCGTGATCGCGTTCATGGCCGGCAGGCTGGCCACGGGTTGGCCGGCCGGCCAGGCGGCCATGCCGGCGCGCGCTTCGGCGGCCATCAAGACGCGATATTCGGCCAGACGACTGCCGTGGAAGGCCGGGGTGAGCAGTTTGCGCTGCGCCCGATGCGATTCGCCGGCGCGGGCGAATAGCGACCCCGAGCCCATGACGCGACCGAGATTAGGTTCCATGTTGCCGAGATCGGCTGGATCGGCCTTGAGTATCTGGCGCACTTCGCCCGGTTCGCTGATGACTAGACATTGGCCGAACAACGGCAGCTTGAGCGTGAAATCCGGCCCGTACTGGGCGCGGCGCTGATCGAGCGACATCGACTGGCTTCGATCGAGCCGAGCCCGCAGCATTCGCAGCAGGAAAGGGGCCTTCGGGCCGTCCGGCAACACATAAGCAGCGGCCAGGGGATCGATCTCGCTGGCGGCTGAGTCGCGACGCATGCAACGTCTCCCGGTCGAGCGTGGTTCGAAATTACGCCGGCTGTGCGCACAAAGCAATCAGTGGTGAATGTAAAGGTTGAGGATGCATTCGGTCGTCAAATCCGTGGTGCCGGTGTTGGACGGTGGCCGCCCCGGCGGCGAAAACGGCACAGGCCACGTCGGCTCTCAGCCCCGTGACCTGTGGTTTGCGTCGCTCTATGGGAATGGGCGCTACGGCATCAGCACCTTGTTGATGACGTGGACCACGCCGTTCGACTGGGTCACATCGGCCTGGGTGACGGTCGCCGTGTTGCCGTGGGCATCGGTCACCATGAGGTTGCCGTTTTGCATGCTGAAGGTGAGCGGCTCGCCTTCCACGGTTTTCATTTCCAGCATCGCCTGGTCGCCGTTGGCGGCGATCATGTGCATCAGCGACGTCGAATCATAGTCACCGCTGATCACGTGGTAGGTGAGTATTTTTTGCAGCCGGGCCTTGTTGGCAGGTTTGAGCAGGGTCGCAACGGTGCCGTCCGGCAAGGCGTCGAAGGCCGAATTGGTGGGCGCGAATACGGTAAACGGGCCCGGTCCCGAAAGCGTACCGGCCAGGCCGGCGGCCTTGACCGCGGCAACCAGGGTGGTCAGATTCGCCGCCTGTGACGCGTTTTGTACGATGGTCTTCGATGCATACATCGGCGCGCCGCCCACCATGGGCGGCTGGTCTTGCATGCCACTGGCGGTTGCAACGCCCGCGCCGAAGGCGAACAGGCTGCAACCGAGCAGAGTGGAAACAACCGCCGTGCCGATTCTTCTGGGTATTGTGTTCATCAATCGCTCTCCTGAGCATAGGGCGGCCAAACAGCCGCTCACGGCTTAGATAGACACAAGCGACTGTTTCGGATGCGGCAGGCCGTGAAATCGTTGGGCCGATGCGGCAGTCGCCGGGTCGGGGTCGTCGTTAAAAAAGATGAAATAACCGCGCCATACGATGTGCATCGAATGCAGGCCCTGGCTTGCCGCGTTTTGTTGTTTGGGCGGGCCTCGGGGTGTCGTGTGACGGTGGCGACTGCAGGCCGCAACTATTTCGTTCGTCCGCTCGCGAATTGGCATACACTCAACACGAGCTGCAGGCGGGGCGCCCACGATTTCGAGTTGCGCATCCGACGGCCACGGGCCGCGTTCGAGAAGACGGCCCGGCGGGCCTTGGAGGCGCCGGGCGCGCCCGGGCAGCATCGACGACAAGGCATTTGCCATTACCAGAATGAACAGGCAGGAGCGTGTGTCATGAGCAAGGGAATGGATCGAAAGAAACTGGACAAGAAGAAACCGACGCGGACCCTGAAGGAGAAACGCGCCGCCAAGGCCGCAAAGACCGAACAGAAGCGTTTTATCTGATCGATCGGTTCGGCGTCGGGGCCGGTAAGGCTCGGCATGATGGGCCTTGCCGGTTCCGCGCGCCCCGCGCATCAGATCGGGATTGTCGGCAGGGCCGCATGGTGTAGGTGCCTCAGGATGCGCCTCACCAGCGTGTGGGCCGGCGTGGTTCGATCCGATGGGGGCCCGTCATGAGATGGAAGGGTGTACATCACGTCGAGTTCTCGGTTCTTCGCTATGAGGAATCGATTGCGTTCTTCGACCGAATGTTCGGCTGGCTCGGCTATCGCAGCTTCTGGACGCTGGATATCGGTTATCGGTCCACGTATTACATGGCCCGTTTCCCGTTCTTCCACAGCTATATCGGAATCCAGCCGGCCTCGGGCGGCGCCCCGTTGAGTTCAAGGCATCACGCGCCGGGGATTCATCACGTCGCCCTCTGGGCGAGAAACCGGCGCGAAGTGGACGCCTTCCACGAGGGTTTCCTGTTGCGCAACCGCGTCGAGGTGACCGATCCGCCCGCCGAGTATTCGGCATACACGCCCGGCTACTATGCGGTTTTCTTCGACGACCCGATCAGCGGCATACATTTCGAGCTGTGCCACACGCCGTTGCTGCCGTCGGTTGCGGCGGTCAGACGCTGGTTTCGTGCGTTGAAGGTGGAATGGAAACAGCATCCGGAATGGCACCGCCCGCCCTGGTCACAGGCGATGCGCCCATTGCCGTCGAAAAAGGACCAGGGCTGACCCGGCCGCGGGTGCCGTGTCGCGTCGGATTCTGCGATCCCGGCGCGATGCTTGGAAACGCGATCGCGGCCGGTCCCCGGGGCGGTTGCCCGGTGACGGCTCAGAGGCAAAGCGCATCACGGCTGATTGGGTCGAGCGCGGCGGGCTCGGTTGCCGTGTGTTGCCGAACGATCAGGACCGAACGAGCGCTGTGCCGAACCACCTGGGCCGCCGTGCTGCCGAGCAGCACGTCCCAATGGCCGGGGTTGTGCGAGGCCATGATGATCATGTCGGCATTGAAATGGTCCGCGCGCTGCACGATCGTGCGCGCGATGGGGCCGATGCGAGCTTCGATTTCCCATGTCACGGCCTCATCGAGCCATGTCCCGGCCACGCGCTCGAGCTGGTCACAGGCGAGGCTGCCGATATCGTTCAGTTGGTCGAGGCCGACGAACGGCAGCACCCCGGCCGTGATTTCGGGAATGACGGTGAGTAGGATGACGTGGGTCGGCTTCGAGTCCGCGATGCGCTCCACGGCAGCGAAGATGCTCTTGAAAGTGGACGCCTGATTGAGATCGAGCGGTACGAGCAGGGTTTGTTGCATGGCGACGGCTCCAACGATCCGGGCTTCCAGTTTCGCCGCGCGCGGATGCCGCCGGGTTGACGTGGGTCAACCCGGCAACGGATGGAAGCGCCGGGCCGGGTGGCTGGATGGCGCCGGCATCTGCCGCAAAACCTGCCGCTCGGATGGCTATACTAAAGCCTGATTTTCTGAACGTGAGGCGTTATGCCCGAGGCCCTGGACCGAGACGTGCTGGTGGTCGGCGGTGGCGCCACCGGGCTTGCAGCAGCGTGGTCGTTGGCCAAGGCCGGTCGAGAAGTCGCGCTGCTGGAAGCCTCGGACCGGGTCGGCGGTGCCCTGCGCAGCGAGCGCATGGGCGAATGGCAGATCGAGCACGGCCCGAACACCGTGATCATGAAGCCGCCGCTGTATGCCCTGATCCGCGAGCTGTCGCTGCTGGGCGAGGCCCAGCCCGCGAACCCGAATAGCCGCAAGCGCTTCGTCGCACTCGACGGACAGCCGGTGGCACTGCCGACGCGGATCTGGAACGCGCCGGGCAACCCGCTGATTGGCTGGCGCGGCTGGGGCGGTCTGCTGCGCGAGCCGTTCGTCGGGCGTGGCCCCTCGGATGACGAAAGCCTGGCGACGTTCGTGACGCGCCGGCTGGGAACCCGGGTGCTCGAGCGTCTGGTCGATCCGTTCGTGTCGGGCGTCTACGCCGGCGACCCGCAACGCTTGTCGGCCGCGGCCGCCATGCCGCGGCTGGTGGAACTCGAGCGCGCGCACGGCTCGTTGATTCGCGGCGGACTGTCACGGCTGTTGACCTCGAACCGCGAGCCGGCATCGATGCCGCGTGAATGGCGGGGCAAGTTGCTGAGTTTCCCGCAGGGGCTGCAACGGCTCGCCGATCGGCTGGCCGAGGTCATCGCCACGCGTCCCAATGCCACGCTGGCCTGCAATTGCCGGGCCCAGCGCGTCGCGCGCGAGGGGGCATACTGGGTAGTTCTGGATGATGCCGGCCGTCGCTGGCGGGCGCCCGAGCTCGTGTTGGCGGTTCCCGCTCATGTCGCCGCACGTCTGCTGGCGTCGCTGGACCCGGCGCTGGCCAGGCCGTTGGCGGCTATCGTCTATTCGCCGGTGAATATCGTATCGCTCGGATTTCGGCGCGCCGACATCGCGCATCCGCTCGACGGTTTCGGGCTGCTGATCCCGCATCTCGAACAACGCCAGACGCTGGGTGTGTTGTTTCCATCGTCGTTGTTCCCGAACCGCGCGCCCCCGGGGCACCATCTGCTCAGCGTGTTTCTGGGCGGGCGCCGTTCGTCCGGGATCACGGACACGGACGATGCCACGCATATTGGCCAGGTGATCGCCGATCTGAGCGATCTGCTGGGGATCCGCGGTGCGCCCATCTGGCAGCGCGTCGTGCGTTGGCCGCAGGCGATTCCACAGTACGAGATCGGCCACCTCGACCGCCTGGCTGCCATCGACGCCGCTGTGGCCCATCACCCTGGGCTATCGCTCGCCGGCAACTGGCGCGATGGCATCGCCGTGGGCGATTGTCTGGACAACGGCCGGCGTGTCGGAGAGCGCGTCGCTGCACGTACCGGCCCGTCTTCCTGAAAGCGGGTTCGATATGCCGCGTTTCGCCGCCAATCTCAGCTTCATGTTCAACGAAGTCGACTTCATCGCGCGCTTTGAGCGCGCTGCCCGGGCGGGTTTCGCGGCCGTGGAGTTTCTGTTTCCCTATACCCACGACGCCGACGAGATCGCCCGCCAGCTCGCTGCGCACGATCTCGAGCTGGTGCTGTTCAATGCCCCGCCGGGGGATTGGCAGGCCGGCGAGCGCGGCCTTGCTGCATTGCCCGGACGCCAGGCCGAGTTTCGAGCAGGGATCGAAGACGCGCTGATTCATGCCGAGCGGCTGCACTGCCCGCGGGTGCACGTCATGGCCGGCAACATGACCGCGCCGGCGGATTTCGATGCCATGCACGAGACGTTTCTCGACAACCTCGCGCATACGGCGCGCCGGTTTGCCGAGTACGGCATCACCGCGCTCATCGAGCCGATCAACAGGCGCGACATGCCGGCGTACTTCCTCAGCCGGCAGGCGGCCGCGCATGCGATCGTGCATGAGCTCGGCGCGACGAATGTGGCGGTGCAGATGGATTTCTATCATGCCCAGATCATGGACGGCGATGTCTGGCGCACCTTCCGGGCCGGCCGGGATCGCATCGGCCATATCCAGATCGCGGGCGTGCCCGAGCGGCACGAACCCGACGACGGCGAACTCAACTACCCGTGGTTGTTCGAGCGGCTCGACGCGGCGGGTTACTCTGGCTGGATCGGCTGTGAATACATCCCGCGCGATGACACGCAAGTCGGGCTGGCATGGTTTACGCCCTGGCGCCGGGGCTGAAAGACCGCAACGGCCGGAAACGGCGGCGCCTGCTGCGGACGGCGACAAGATGGGCACAGGCGCGGGCCGCGGTGAAACGGCAACATGCCGCAGCGGTGTTGACAGCCGAGCGGCGGCGCCGTAGCTTCTGACCCCGTTGTTATCGGAAGCCGGCTCGACCGCACAGTCATGCTGTTCAATGTCATCAACGTACGCATCGTAGGCGCCCTGGTGGTACTCGTATCCACCGGGGGTTTTGGCGTGCGTGAGGCGATGAGATAGACCGACATCCGATCACCCAGCACTTCGAAGCCCCCGGCACCGCAAGGTTCCGGGGGTTTTTTTTGGCCGGTCGACCGGCAAGACGATCAATGGCAGACAGGCGATGAACGCGGCACAACAAATCCTGGAAATCTTCGAGGCGCACGGCATCGATACCGTGTTCGGTTATCCCGGCGGTTGCATCATGCCGCTGTACGACGCGCTGGTGGACAGCGCCAGGGTCACCCATGTGCTGTGCCGGCACGAACAGGGCTGTGCGCTCGCCGCCGATGGCTATGCCCGATCCAGCGGCCGGGTCGGCGTGGCCATTGCCACCTCGGGCCCGGGCGCGACTAACCTGATCACCGGCGTCGCCAACGCGCACCGCGATTCGGTGCCGATGGTGGTGATCACCGGGCAGACGCCCTCGACCCTGATCGGCACGGATGCCTTCCAGGAAGTCGATGTGCTCGGCATGACGCTGGATATCGTCAAGCACAGTGCGCTCGTGACCCGGTCCGAAGACGTCGGCCCGGCCATCGACCAGGCGCTGCGGCTGGCGGCCAACGGCCGGCCGGGGCCGGTCTGGATCGATATCCCGAAGGAGGTGCTGCAGGGTGAGGTGACGGTCGCGGCGCGCATCGCGGCCGCCGAGCCCCGGCGTGCGCCGGCCCGCGGCGCGTCGGACGCGGAACTCGCGTCCATCCTCGATCTGTTGCGCCGGGCGCGGCGACCGTTGCTCTACAGCGGGGGCGGCGTGAGCCGGGGCGGCGCCGAGGCGGCATTCCGGGATTTTGTGGCGGCCTCGGGCCTGCCGCATGTGCACAGCCTCAACGGCATCGGCAACGCCGGACGCGCGCCCGCCGAGGATCTGGGCATGCTCGGCATGCATGGTTCGAAGGCGGCCAATCAGGCGGTCGATGCCTGCGATCTGCTGTTGGTGGTGGGCGCGCGGCTCGATGACCGGGCCACCGGGCGCCTGGACGGTTTTGCGCCGAATGCACGGCTGATCCATCTCGATATCGACGCCGCCGAGCTGAACAAGTTGCGCGGCGCCGAGTTTGCCCTGCGCGGCGAACTCGGCCCCATGTTGTCGGGTCTGGCCGCGGTACTGGCCGCGCGCCCGCTGGCGATCGCGGCCTGGCGGCGCCAGTGCCGGGATTGGCGCGCGCGCGATGGTTTCAAGGCCACGAGTCCCGTCGATCCGGCGGCGCCGGTCGCGGGCCCGGCGTTCGTGCGGGCGCTGTCGGCGGCTGCCCCCGCCGACGCCATTGTCGCCTGTGACGTGGGCCAGCATCAGATGTGGGTGGCCCAGCATTTCGTCTTCGATGCGCCGCGCAATCATCTGAGCAGCGGCGGCCTGGGCACGATGGGCTACGGCCTGCCGGCGGCGATCGGCGCCCAGTTCGCGTATCCGGCGCGCACGGTCATCAACGTCGCCGGCGATGGCTCGTTCATGATGAACGTCCAGGAACTGGCCACGATTCGCCGGCATCGTCTGCCGGTGAAGATTGTGCTCGCCGACAATGCCTGTCTGGGGCTGGTGCGCCAGCAGCAGGAGCTGTTCTACGCCAACCGCGAAAGCCAGATCGATCTGGACGATAATCCGGACTTCGCCGCACTCGCGGCCGCCTTCGATATCCCGACGCATCGGGTGACCTGCTGGGGCGAGATCGAATCCGGCCTGCGGGCCCTGTTCGCCGCCCCCGGTGCGGCCTTGTTGCACGTCGCGATCGACCGCGCGGACAACGTGTGGCCGACCGTCGCGCCCGGGCGCCCCAACCGCGAGATGCTGCACGCCGCATCGTCGTCCCCCCAACCGCTGACCGCTGCCAGGCGGTCGATTGCCGAGGCCTGAGCCATGTCCTGTAATCATAGTGCCGAGCGTCATCGCTTCACCTGCTGCCTGTATTTCGAGCCGGCCGGCCTGGAGCGCCTGCTGCAGGTCGTGCGTCGCCGCGGGTTCGTGGTCGAGCGCATGCACGCCGAACACGATGCCGAGGGCTTGCATGTGGATTTGACGGTTTCCGGCAACCGCTCGCCGGAAACGCTGCGGGCGCAGATCGACCGGATTCATACCGTGCGCTCGGTGCAGCGACCGCTGGAGCCGCGTTTCATCGCCGGCGAAATGACAGCGCCGGCGGCGGGGCTGCGGCCGGCCGTCTGAGCCGACCGCCTGCCGGATAGGGATTCGCCGGGCGCTGTTGTAAGCTGGGCGTAACACGTCGTCGCCACGGCCCGCAGCCTTGCACGGTGTGGCAAACGGACCTGCGGCTGGCTGACGGGGGAAAACGGGGATGAGCCTGGCAACGGACGCGCGTCGGACCACGGCGCATGCGGCGTTCTGGATGATGACGCGGCGGGTCACGATTCTGGCGGCCGGCGTCGATATCGTGTTCTTCGGCTTTTTTCTGTGGGCCGGCTCGCCGTTACTGGCGTGGCTGAACGTGCTGAGCGTCGGTCTCTACGCCGCGGCCAATCGCCTGCTGGTGTGGCGCCGGAATCGCGTCGCGCTGGTACTGATCTGGCTGGAGGTGGTCGGTCATGCCGTGATCGGCACCCTGTGGGTCGGCTGGGAGGCCGGCTTCAATTACTACCTGTTGATGTTCATTCCGGCGATCATGGTCAGCGGCGACTGGCCCCGGGTCGGCGTGCCCCTGGGCATGCTGTTTCTAACCTACCTCGGGTTGCATGCGGCTTCCAGCGAGCTCGGTCCGCTCGCGCCGATCGATAACACGGCGCTTGTGCTGCTGAATGTCTTCAATATATTCATTTTCTTCACGATGGCGAGTTACACCGCGCGTTTCTATTATCTGCTGGTGCGCCGCACCGAAGGGCGCCTGCGCGAGCATGCCAGGCGCGACGCGCTGACCGGTTTATTCAACCGACGCCATCTGATCGAACTCGCCGATGGCGAGATGGCGCGCGCCCGGCGCGACGATACGCCGTTATCACTGGCGCTCGTCGACATCGATCATTTCAAGCAGATCAACGACGGGCTCGGGCACGACGTCGGCGACCGGGTGCTGGTTCACGTCAGCGCGCTGTTTCTGGCGTGTTGCCGCGCCTCGGATACCGTGGCCCGCTGGGGCGGCGAGGAATTTCTCTTTCTGTTGCCGAACACCGATGCCGACGCGGCGTTCCACTTCGCCGAACGCGTACGCCGGGCCGTGGCCGGCCAGCCGTTGACATCGGAGCACACGGACGTGGCTTGTACCGTCTCGCTCGGTGTCACCACGCTGGCCCCCGGGGAGACGCTGGAAGACGCAATCGCCCGGGCGGACCAAGCGTTGTATGGCAGCAAGTCGGCCGGGCGCGACCGGGTGACGCGGGCCGGTACCGCGCCCGCGATCACCGATTGGGACGGGCGGGCGGCCTGCTGAATATCCGTCTCGCACCCGCCGTGATGCGTGATTCCTCGCGCACTCGTGTGCGGCCGGGCCGAACGTGCCAGACCCGGCCAGGGGCGACGAAGGTCGCGGAAACCGTGGCACTGATATAGTGCGCGCCTTGTGTGCCCTGCGGCGCGCCGATGTAACGAAATAGTGCGATGAAACAGTCACAGCGCCAGGCGTTTCGCGAACTCGCCGCCGACACCCAAGGTATCGATATCGAGGCCTACGCCCGGTTCGACAAGGACCCGCTCGAGCCCATCATTGGGCTCGGCCGGGCCGATGCCCGGATCGGTTTTTTCGGCCGCGACCCGGGGCGAGACGAGATCAAGCACGGCGAGCCCTTCATCGGCGCCGGCGGGCAACTCGTGCGCAAGACGATCTACCGGCATCTGTACGCCGAAGACATGCCGGATTTCGAGGCGTCGCGGGAACTGGGGCGGTTGTTTTTCTGGATCAACACGGTGCCGTACAAGCCGG
This sequence comes from Salinisphaera sp. SWV1, assembly GCF_052044155.1. Lineage (NCBI taxonomy): Bacteria > Pseudomonadati > Pseudomonadota > Gammaproteobacteria > Salinisphaerales > Salinisphaeraceae > Salinisphaera > Salinisphaera sp. SWV1. The sequence goes on along the minus strand of NZ_JBQDYE010000010.1, from coordinate 51,693 downwards.
TGGGCAACAAGGCCTGGTCGATGAAGGTCAAGCGCCGCTTCCAGCCGCTGATGAACACGTTGCTGATCGAGCAGTGGCAGGGGCGTTCGCTGATCACGCTCGGGCGCGAGGCCTTTCTCTGGTTCGGCATCGGTCAGCCGAAGGACCAGCGCCGGCGTATCGAGGCCTTCTGGCAGCGCGAGGATCGTTTCGAGTCGTCCATCGACGTGGCTCTGGCGACGGCAACAGGCGCCTCCCAGACCTTCACCATCCATCCGCTGCCGCACCCCTCACCGTTGAATGCGACCTGGTACAAACGTTTCCCCGACCTGCTGCGCGGCCGGTTGGGCGCGCTCGATGCGCGTCCGGGGCGGCTGACGCTCGACGCCCACGACTGAAGCCGAGCGCTCCCCCGGGGCCGGTACGCTCCGGACATAACGGCTCTCGAAGGCGCGCCGCCCGGGCCGTCATCGCGCCCGGTCAGGCGTCGTCGCGATCGTGCGGGATGGCGCGCCAGTGGCCGTCGTCGCTGTGTTCGAGCAGCAGATCGCGGGTAACGGTATCACTGCCGTTGGGCGTGACTAGGTCGTAGCGCACGCGCATGTCGTAGTCGCCGTCGTCCAGCCGCTGCTGTTTCAGCACGGTGACATGTTTCACCTGCACCTGTGTTGGATCGGGCGAGCCGAGGGCGCGCAGCAGACGAATGGCGGAATCGCCGCCGAGCGTATTCGCGAGCGAATCCACCTGCGACAGATCGGCACGGACGTTGCTCTGGATTGCGGCCTGCAGGGCATCGTGGCTTGGGCCGCGAGCGCAGCCCGCGAGCAGGGCGACGAGCATGGCAAGGATAAAACGACGCGCCAACATCGGAACTCCGCATCGGGGGATGTCTCGCGATGTTGAGCGCGTCTGTCTGCACGCCGCATGAACCGGCGCGGGCCGGAATATTCAGGTGGCCGCTTTGCCGGCGGGCGCGGGCATGAAGGCCGACAACGAACGGCGCTGGCGCCCGCGGGCATCGAAGTTGTCAGGGGCCAGCCAGGCCGTGAGCGCAGCGTCGATGGCCGGCCATTCGCGGTCGATGACCGAAAACCAGGCGGTATCACGGCTGCGGCCGTTGTAAACCACGGCTTGCCGGAAGACACCCTCGAACTGAAATCCGAGCCGCTCGGCCGCACGCCGGGACGGCGCGTTCAGCGCATCGCACTTCCATTCGTAGCGGCGGTAGCCGAGTTCGAAGGCTCGCCGCATCATCAACACCATCGCCTCGGTGGCGGCCGGGGTACGTCGCAGCCGCTGCGTGAAATGCAGATGCCCCACCTCGATCACGCCGTTGGCCGGGTCGATGCGCAAATAGCTCGCGACGCCGACCGGTCGTTCGCTTTGGATATCGATGATCGCGAAGAACAAGGGGTCGTTGCCGGCAGCCATCCGGGCGACCCAGTCGCGATAGTCGGCGGCGCAGGTGAACGGCCCATAGCCCAGATAGGTCCAGCCGGCGGGGTCGTCGTCCTCGGCAATCCGGGCGTAGAGGGCGTCGGCGTGCCGCGCCAGCGATAGGGCTTCCAGACGACAGAAGCGCCCGATCATGGCCTCGCGCGACGGCGCCGCTGGCGGCTGCCAGTCGGGCAGGGCGGGGCCGATCGGCTGGCCGTGGCGATTGATGGTGGCGGACATGACATCAAGCGATGGGATTGACGCAGCCAGTCTGTACGACGACTGGTCCCGGCGTAAGATCCAATAATGACGCGTTCGGTAGCGCCAGTGAATCAGACCGTGGGCTGCGCAGCGTGGGTCGTGAATGGTCTGCGCCTGGCTCTTGACCGGCGATCGGCCGCCAGTCAGGCGTTCAGTGCCGCTGTGATCGCCGGCCATTCGCGATCGATGATTGAAAACCAGGCGGTATTACGGCTGCGCCCGTCGTAGACGACCGCCCGGCGTAACACGGCTTCGAACTGGCATCCCGCCCGCTCGTCAGCGCGCCTTGACGGGCATGCAGGCACCGTATTTCCGTTCGTAACGGCAATAACCGCGTTCGAATGCTCGCCGCATCATGACGGCCTCGGTCGCGGCCGGCGTGCGCCGCAGCCGGTGGGTGAAATGCAGATGCCCGACCTCGATCACGCCGTTGGCTGGGTCGATGCGCAGATAGCTGGCCACGCCGGGCGGTCAACTGCAGCGAATCTATAGATTCCTGATCCCCTCGGTCGCAGATCCCACTGGTACATGATGAAGTCGCTGGGACCGGACGTATAGCGGTCATAAAGCCCTCGCCCGCGTTCGTTGTAATACTGTGTAACCCAACGTACGACAGGCCAATCACGCTCGGCCGCTATCGACCCGAGTCGGTCGAATAATGCGTCTGCCGCACCGCTGCCTCTTGCCTCGGGTAAAACAAACATATCATCGGCAAACCCCATGTCACGGCCACTTAGAGGGCGCGGGCAAGAACGGAAATGGAGTAGCCCGACCGCGCGCTCATCCGAGTTCCGAACCAGCAGACCTTCCAGGACGTGCTCTGGATCGCGCAGCCATCCCCAAACACTGTCAGCGATCGCATCAGTCATATCCGTCTTATAGAAGGCTGCGTAGCCATCGAACAACGGGCGCCATTCGGATTTATCCTTATCCGACAACAGGTGCGTTGTAAATTTCGTCATAGTTGAGTGGCTCCTTCAAATATCTGACGCACCGGCATGACGGGCCGGCGAGAGCGGTTCGAGGCAACCGAAGCGGCCGGTCATCGCTTCGCGTGACGGCGCCTGCGGGATTTCCAGTTCGGCAGGGCGGGACCGATCGGTTGGCCGTGGACGTTATTGACGATAGGCATGGCATCGAGCGCCGGGAATATGACGTGCCCAGTCTGTAACGTGATTGGTTCCGGCGTAAGATCCGATCATGGCCACTTCGATGGAACCAGTGAAACCCGCGGTCGACGCCCGGGCATGGGTGGTGGACGGGCTACGCCGGGTACTCGGCCAGCGCCATCCGGAGACCACGCTCGCTCGTTGTCTCTACGACGGTCTGCGCGGGTGGATCCAGTCGGGCGAACTGGCGGCGGGTGCCCGCCTGCCGTCGTCGCGTGTTCTGGCCGGAGAGCTTGGCATCGGCCGCAATACGGCGCTGGCCGCTCTCGATCACCTGGGCGCCGAGGGCTTCGTCGTCGCCCGGCCGGGCGCGGGGTTGTATGTGGCCGATACCGGCTTCGAGCGGCCGACCGATTGTGGCGCCGCGACGGCGACTCGCGCGGCGGGGTTGTCGGAACGCGGGCGCGCCTTGCTGGCCTGGTCCCATCATTCGTCGGGGGCATCGCATGGGGCTTTCATGCCGGGCGTACCGGCGCTGGATGCGTTTCCCTGGGGCCCATGGCAACGACTGCTGCGGCGACACCGGAGCCGCCAGCGCGGGCGGTGGCTGGACTACGGCGCCGAGGGCGGTCATCCGGCGCTCAAGGCGGCGGTCGCGGATTACGTCAATATTGTGCGCAACGTGCGCTGTCGGGCCGACCAGATTCTGATCACGCACGGTGCCCAGCATGCCTTCGACCTGATCGCGCGCATGCTGGCCGATCCGGCCGATCCGGGCGATGTGGCGTGGGTGGAGGAGCCCGGCTATGCCGGCGCCCGGGCCGCCTTTGCCGCGGGCGGGTTGTGGCTGGCGCCGCTGCCGGTCGATGGCGACGGGCTGGACCCGGCGGCCGGAGCGAGCGACCCCAGGCTGATGCATCTGACCCCGTCGAAGGTGTCCTATCATGGGTATTTTGTCGCATTCAGCGAGGCGGCGCGCGTTCGTGGCAAGGCGCGACGCGCCGGCCAGGGCCAACCCCTGGCCAAGCGGCGCAACGCCGTCCACGGGCGTGCGCCGCCTCGCCCCACACCCGATATTCCGAAGGGAACGCCTGTGCGCGCCCATCACCGCGTTGCGCTCCTTTGCCATAGGCACACTATGGCAAAGGAGCGCGTCTTGTGCTGCGCGCACAGGCGTTCTGAATACGGCAAAATACCCATGACAGGGCACTAGTTCCCGATGGGCGCGACGCTGTCGATGGCACGTCGGCTCGCGCTGATCGACCGGGCGCGTCGGCGCGATGCCTGGATCATCGAGGACGATTACGACAGCGAGTTCCGTTATGCCTCGGCGCCGCTGTCGGCCATGCAGGGGCTGGCCGCGCGGGCCGACGGCGAGGGGCCGGTGCTTTATGTCGGCACGTTCAGCAAGACGATGTATCCCGGCCTGCGGCTCGGCTACGTCGTCCTGCCGCCGGCGCTGGTGGGGCCGATGCGCCGGGCCAACGTCCGCCAGTTCCGCGAGGGCGATTATGTCCTGCAGGCCGCGCTGGCCGAGTTCATGCACGGCGGCGGTTATGCCCGGCACGTGGCCCGCATGCGCCGGCTGTATGCGCGGCGCCAGCAGTGTTTGCGCGATGTACTCGGCACCGGCACCCGGCTGATCGGCGGGGCGGCGGGCCTGCATGTGGTGCTGCCGCTGGATACGCGCGATGGGGAGCGCCGGCTGGTCGCCGCGGCCGCCGAGCGCGGCATCGCGCTCGCGCCGCTGTCGGGGTATTTCATGCGCCCGCGGGGCGATCCCGGCCTGGTGCTGGGCTACGCCAATGCGACCGAAGCCGGTATCGAGCGCGCCGGCGGCTGGCTTGCGCGGCGGTTGCGGCGCCTAAGGTAGATGGATGCGCAGCCGGCCGTCGCTCTGCACCTGCGACGACACGCCGCGGTAATCACGGATGCTCGGATGCCCGGTATCCCGCGCTGCCGAATGCAGTGCCGTAATCACCACCACCGCGGCGCCAACGGCTTCGGCGGCCTGCACGCCAGCGATGGCGTCCTCGAAGATCAGGCAACGGTCAGCGCTCACGCCCAGGCGTTCGGCGCCGAGCCGGAAGGCGTCTGGCGCCGGCTTGCCGCGGGTCACGTCGTCGCCGGCGACCAGGGTATCGGGTTGCGGCAGGCCGGCGGCCTCGATACGGCGCTCGGCCAGGCGGCGCGACGCCGAGGTGACGATCGCCCAGCGGTCGCGCGGCAGCCCGCCCAGGAAGTCGGCCGCGCCGGTGATGGGCTCGATCCCCGCCACATCCGCGATTTCGGCCTCGAGTATGGCTTCGGCCTCGGCCTGTGGGTCGATATCCGTCAGGCCGCTGTCGCGTACGCTGTCGATCGCCCGCTTGCCGTGAATGGTGGGCAAAAAGGCGGCGACATCCAGTCCGTGGCGGTTGGCCCATTGGGTCCAGACACGCTCGGCGGCGGCGATCGAGGTCAGAACGGTGCCGTCCATGTCGAACAGCAGGGCATCGAAGGCGGGGTGCGCGGTGCTCGGATGGGCCATCGGGGTGCAGAACCTGGAAACGAAGCGGCCAAGCCTACCTTGAGACGGCGTACTTGTCCCGTGCCGTTCGTCCGGCGCCGGGTATCGTTGTAACCGCGTCTGCGTATACTGGCGGTGACGGTCCGGTGCCCGATGCACAGGGGCGATGGTGATCAACACGGAGGGAAAACGTGGCCGGACACGACGTGCGTTGGGGCGAGATGATCCACGGCGCACGCATTTTTCTGACGACGACGCATGGTGCGATCTACCTGGCGGCCAAGCGCGCCGATTTTTCCGAATTCACCCGGGGCACGCTGCTCGTCACGGCGCTGTTTATGATCACGGCCATCGCCTGGGACTTCGCGATCGACCCGGTGAACGCGCGGCGGGTAATCTGGTTGCGGTGTCTGGAGTCGGCCCTGGTCCTGCTGTGGGCGCTGGCGAGCTGGCGCAATGTGCATGCGCCCATGGCACGGGCGCTCGCCATCCTGGGCCCGCTGGGCGTCGAGGCAACATTCGTTCATGTTCTCGGCGTCCTCGATCAGGGCGCGTCCTTCGGCATGGGCGGGTTCCTGTACTTCTTTATTTTTGTGCCGTTTCTGACGCTCGTGCAGCCGCTGGCGTTTTCCGTGGCCGTTCTGGTGCTGATCGCGGTCTGCCCGCCGATTCTCGGTGCTTGCGGCGTTACCGCCGATCTCGATTGGTGGGTGTACGCGGCGTACATCGGCCTGGTGATCGGGCCGGTAATGCTCATTCTGTTGATGTTCGAGTATCTGTACTGGACGGTATTTCGCTATCGCGAACAGGTCGAGGTCCAGGCGGTGACCGACGGTCTGACGCGGCTGGCGAACCGGCGTTACTTCATGGCCGAGGCGGCTGCTCGGCTGGGCCGCCAGAATGCACGCGGCGGGGCGGCCAGCCTGTTGTTCATCGACATCGACCGCTTCAAGGCCGTCAACGACGCCCATGGCCATGCAATCGGCGACCAGGTGCTTACCCATGTGGTGGCGCGGCTGCGCCAGGTGCTGCGCGATGGTGACCTGATCGCGCGCTACGGCGGCGAGGAGTTCGTGGCGCTGCTTTCGGACACCGATACCGAGCGGGCGGTGGCGGTGGCCGAACGCATACGGCAGGCGGTTCGAACGGCGCCCTGTGACATCAACGCATGCGGCCAGTCTCTTACGTCCACCGTGAGCATCGGTATCGCGACGCATCGCGCGGAACAGCCGATCGATCTCGACCGGCTTATCGTCGACGCCGATCACGCGGTCTACGAGGCCAAGCGCACCGGCCGGGACCGCGTGGTCGCCGCCGACACCCGGGCGCGAGTGCAGACGGTCGATGTAAACGGGGCCCAGCGGCCCGGGTCCTGACGCGCGGCATCCCGCTCGCGCCGTTCAGGCGGCCGAGCTTTGTCGGATTTCCAGGCGATGCGGTACCCGGCGCTCGCGGGCGGGCAGCGTATGATCAGCCAGTCGATCCCCCAGGCAGTCCAGCACCAGTGCCACCAGGCGCGGCTTGTCCGGTGCGATGGTCGACAGCGCCGGCACGCTGTAGCGCCCGGCCTCGATGTTGTCGAAGCCGACCACCGCGACATCCCCTGGCACCGAGCGCCCGCTCGCGGCCAGGGTATGCATCGCACCGAGCGCGAGCTGGTCAGTGAAGCAGAACACGGCATCGACATCCGGGGCGACGGCAAGCAGTTGCTGCATGGCCCGGGCGCCGTCCGGATGATGGAGTCGCTCGACCGACATCTCGAGCGTGGGATCCGGGCTCAGGCCGGCTGCCATCAGCGCCTGGCGATAGCCCGCGGCACGTAGACGCCCGGTCTGGTTCGCCAGGTGCGGCTGGATGCCGATCGCTGCCACGCGGCGCCGGCCGCCGGCCAGCAGATGGGCCGTGGCCTCGCGCGCCGCGGCCACATTGTCGACCACGACGCGATCGAGCAGCCCCCATCCGGGGCGCTCGCCGAGCATGACGACCGGTGGCGCGGACGGGCCGCGCTCGATTTCATCCGCGCTCATCGCCCAGGGGCTGAATACGATGGCGTCGGCGCCGGGGCCATGCGTCCCGGCCAGCATCGCGCGCTCGCGGGCCAGTTCGCCGTCGCTCTGCTCGATGTGCACGGTCCAGTCGCGTTGTTCGGCCGAGCGGACAAAATGCGCGGCGATTTCAGCAAAGTAAGGGGAATCGATTTCCGGCAGAACCAGGCTGATCACCAGGCGCTGCCCCTGCCGGAGCTGGCGTGCCGCGATGTTCGGCCGGTAGCCGAGCTCGGCGATCGTGGCCTGCACGCGCTGGCGCGTGGCGGCTGCGACGTGGGGAAAGTCATTGACCACATTGGACACGGTGCGAACCGAGACGTTGGCCTGGGCGGCCACGTCCCGCAAAGTGATTCGGCTCAAACGTTTCTCCCAAACACGATGATCGATAACTTTTAGGGCATACTATTGCAGGATAATTTTGCAACGTTGCAAAAATTGGAAAGAATATAAAACAAAGCGTTGGAAAACATGGTCGATACAGCATTTTCGGATAGGCGCGGGCCCACGGTATCGGCGGTGGATACCGTCGCCGCTGCGCTATATCGCGATGGCGTGGTTGAACACCAGCAGGCGCTGGGCCGTGTTTGGGCGGCCGAACTCGCGGCCGATATCGATGCCGCCTGTGCCGCGGCGCCATACGCGTGCGCGCACGGCGGTGGAGGCGGCGCGCGGCGCGGTTATGCAGAGATCCATCCGGAGGCGCTGCGCGGGTTCGTGGCGCTGGTCGATCATCCGTGGGTGCGTGCGGTGTCGGCGGCGGTGTTGGGGCCGGATTATCGGATCATGGCCGTGGGGCTCGATCACCGTTCGTCCGGCAGCGCGGATCAGTCCTGGCACCGCGATTGTCCGAGCCCGCGCGCGACGCGCCGCGAGCGTCGCCTGACGTCATTGGCATTCGATGTCGCTTGCATGGATAGCGCGCCCCATACGGGGGCGTTCGAGGTGGCGGTGGGTACCCAATGGGAATCCGGCGCCGACTTCGAGCATGAAATGTTCCCGGCGCGATCCGAGTACGCCCGCTACGCGCGACTGGCCGTGCCGCAGTGCCCGCGGGCGGGCGATATTTCAGCGCGTTCGCCGCTCGCTATTCATCGCACAACGCAAAATCACTCGGACCGCCGGGCCCGGCCGGCACTGGTGCTGAGCATGGGCGCGCCCGGCGTCGGCAATGACGGCCGTCACGCCATGGCGGTAACCCGGGCATTCTGGCTGGGTCTGCCGCCACACGTGCGCCAGCACATGGCTTGCCCGATCGTCGGCGCACTCGTTCCGCCGGCCCACGGGATGGCGGGTGCGCCTGGACCGGTGGCATAGGCGCGTCCTGTGCTCCGACCCTGGCCGGCCCGATCCGGGGCCGCAACGCCGCACCGAGCGTGCGGCCGGCTATTCGTGGGAAATTCCGTTGGGATGGGGCGCGGCGGTATCGGCGGGCACCTGCCGATTGTGTTCGGTTCTGGCGGTGCCGCCATCGCGTGTCTTGATCGGGCCGCTGACCCGGTTGTCGCGGATGATGCCGCTGCTCCCGGGAAAGCGGGATTCGATGGCGCCGGTCCCGGGACCGTTGCGCAGCACCGTATTGCCCTGAACCAGGAAATCGTGGGCCTTGTTGAGATAGATGCCGGCGTCGTCGGTATCGTGAATGACGTTGTCCCGGATCACACCGCCCCGGGTCTCGTATCGCGTATCGGCATTGCGGAAATACACGTCGTCGGTGCCACCGCCACCGAAGGACAGGCCGATGAAACTGTTCTCCACCTGGTTGTCCGCGAATACTGTCTTGTGTGCGTTGCCCTTGGCGAACGCGGCGTACGCCGGACCGCCGTCGGCGCGACGAATGTTGACGAAATGGTTGCCGAGCAAATGCCAGCCATTGCCGGCTACGATATCCACGCCTTCGACCACGCTGCGGCGCCCGGTCGTGGTGAAGCCGATCCAGCAATTCTCGATCGTGCCGTTGTCGGAATAGGCCGCCGGGCCGCTGGCATGGGTGGGGCTGGTGATCTTGAAACCGGATTCGCCGTTGTCGAGCGTGCGCAGGTTGTCCGCGGTGAAGCGATCGGAATCGTTGTTGATCTGTACGCCGTGGTCGTAGCTGTCGCGCAGCGTCAGGTTTTCCAGCGTGATGTTGTCAGCGTTGTTCAGCCGGACGTTCGACTGCAGGCCTGGATCGTCGATGCCCGGCCCGCGGATGACCGTGTCGGCATAGTCGCGGGTGGCGCCGCTGATGGTGAGGTCGTGCTTGCCCCGAATCCGGATCGCCCGGGCCTGGCGGTAAACGCCGGGCGCGAGAATGATGGTTTCGCCCGCCGGGGCATCGTCGATCGCGGTCTGCAGTCCGGCCAGTGAGGATACGGTGACGCGGGACGGATGCGCCGTCGGGACACAACCGCTGACGAGCAACAGCGCCAGCAGGGGTACTACGCGCGAAACGCAACAACGATAGGGCATCGGGCCGGACCTCGTGGACATGATTCGATCGAACCGGCCCCGGCGTCGAAACGCCCGCATCGTCCCTCGCACCGTGCATGAGAGCAGGTTTGGCCGTCGCGGGCAACTGCGCGCCCGAGCGCGCGGCCCGGCCGGCGCGCTCAGGTTCCAGCCCGCGCGGCCGATAGATAGCGCAGAACCGGCGCCGGTATCGGCGAGCGGCAGCGACGCGGGGGAGAACACAGCATGCTGAATGTCCGAAAGAGCGTACGAGCCAAGATCGGACTGGGTCTGGGGCTGACCTTCGTCCTGGTTGCCGTGCTGGTCGCGGTTTCCCTGTGGTCGATTAGCACGGTGAATAAAGCCACCACCGAAATCTATCGCAGCAATATGGTCGCCAGTACGGCCATCGCCCGTACCCAGTCCCTGCTGTCGGACCTCAAAGGCGACATCAAGGTTGCGCTCAATTCCTCGGCCCAGTCGGCCAATGTGCGCAATCTGCCGGACGAGATCGCTCGGGTACGCAAGCAGGTGAAGACCGCCTGGAGACAATATTATCCGGCGTTGGCCGGCAGCGGCGACGAAGCGAAGACCGCAAAGAAAGCCCAGGCCACGCTCGCTGGCATCGATGACGCGCTGGGGCGTTTCGCGGGGACCATCCAGGACCAGGGCATCCTCGGCGCGGCCATGTTCTATGGCACGTCGTTGCGGCAACCGCTCGCGCAGATCAATGACCAACTCGATACCTTGTCCGGCTTCGAGAACAAGACGGCTGCGGCGGCTTTCGTGCAGGAACAACGGGTGGCGCATCTGGCCCGGCTGGGCATGACGGGCTTCGGTGGCGCGGTATTGCTGGTCACGCTGATTGTCATGATCTGGCTGGCGCGCATGATCATGCGCCCGCTCAATACGGCCCGCGGCTTCGTCGAAGCGATCGCCGACGGCGATCTCGGCGTGGCCATTCACAACCCCTACCGCGACGAGTTCGGCGCGATGATCGGTGCCATCGAAGCGATGCGTGCGCGTCTGGCCCGCGTGGTTCAGCGTGTGCGCGGTCATGCCGAGTCGGTTTCGGGCGGGGTCGGCGAAATCGCGTCGGGTAATGAGGAACTCAGCACGCGAACCCAGCAGCAGTCCGCCAGTCTCGAGGAAACCGCGGCGTCCATGGAACAAATGACCGCGACCGTGCGCCAGAATGCCGACAATGCGGCCCAGGCCGATCAGCTGGCGCGGACGGTGCGGGACCAGGCGCATTCCGGCACCGACGTGGTCGGCCGGGCGGTCGAGTCGATGCAGGCGATCGATGCGGTCAGCCGCCGGATCGCCGAGAACATCAGCTTGATCGACGATATTGCCTTCCAGACCAATCTGCTGGCGCTCAATGCCTCGGTGGAGGCGGCGCGCGCGGGCGAGCAGGGGCGCGGTTTTGCGGTGGTGGCCTCGGAAGTGCGCAATCTGGCGACGCGCAGCGCCACGGCGGCCAAGGAGATCAATGCGCTGGTCGCCGAAAGCGTAGCGAAAGTGGCGGATGGCTCACGCGACGTCGGGCTTTCCGGTGAAACGCTGAACCAGATCACGGGCAGTATCAATCAGGTCAGCGACGTCGTCGCCGAGATCGCGGCCGCGAGCAAGGAACAGACGGGTGGTATCGAGCAGGTCAACCAGGCGGTCACGCAGATGGATGGCATGACGCAACAGAATGCGGCACTGGTTGAGGAGTCGGCGGCGGCCAGCCGATCACTGAGCGAGCGGGCGCGCGAGTTGATCGCCGAGGTGGGTTTCTTCCGGCTCGCCGGCGGGCCAGGGCAGACGGCTGGCGCGAAGCAGCCCGCCGCGCCCGCGGCCGAGCATCGCCCGGCCGCCGATAGCGGCGCCGAGCCTGCCGCCGCGAAGGAACCGGCGGTCGAAAGGGTGCCCGCACGGCGTGCCACGCCGGCGCCCGCTGCGCCCGCGCCTGTTGCAGTAGCGGCCGGGGCAGAATCGGACTCGGACTGGGCCACGTTCTGAACCACGTTCTGAGTGATTGTCGGATGCCGCCTTCGGGGCGGCGATCGAAGACGGCGTGAGCCGGCGGGCCGTAGCGGTGCGCCCCGCCCGCCGGACTGGATTCACGCCATCCGGCGTGGCGTTGCCGGATAGGGGCGACGACGCATCGCGACCGAACGCGGCATCGTGTCGCGCGGCAACCGGCCCGGGCTTGCGGCCGAGGGCGCGTGAATGAAGCCCTGCCCTTGGGATAGGCCAAACTCGGCGTCAGAAAGTCGTTTTGGCACAGATGTTTGCGATGCAATCCATATCGGGCCGGTCGCTCGATAAACCCTGTTGGCGCTTATGCGGCGCGAAACACGGCCAATGGCGCGGGATCGTTGTCGGTGCCGTAGAGCAACAGGAAATCGCCCAGCGTCTCGAAATGCCGTGTACGGCGCAGCGCCTCGAAAAGCGCTTGCTCGGTATCGGCCTGATTCGAACAGGCCCGGCGCGTGGTGGCCACCGGCTCGATGCGCAGTTGGTCGTCGTGGCGCTGGTAACGTGCCGTCAGGCGATTGCACCCGGTCGAGCCGGTCACCGGCATCGCCGATGCCGCGCGCGCTCGGTATTCAAACCGTGGGTCTGCGTAAGCGTTGGTTCCAGCAAACCCGTAACCCCTGCGACGCGTGCGTTATCGCACGCTTGTCAGTCAATGCGGTGATGCCGGCCTGTTTTTAGTCAGGCTCCGAAGCGACGACATCTGATCCGCAGCTTGTGACCCGCGGGTCCGGAAGACCCGGGGTGAACGCGGCGCACTCACCACTTGCGCGGCTGCCTGCAGCACTCGTGCGAGATGGGCGCCGGGCGATTGTGGTGATCGGCCGGACGAAGAGCGGGCGATCCGCGGCATTGCGCCCCCGCCGCTATGCGACTCTCGTGAATTGGCAGCTCGGTAGCGGCGCAATCTATTGCTGATTCGCGTCGCCCGGTCATGGGCGACCGATGCGATATATCCGATGTCTCCACGCCGCGCATCGCACCCGGCACGTTGCCCTTCGGCCGTGCAGCCGTGTGCTCGTGGGTGCCGGCATTTCAATGGACCTGCTCGCCTGCGCCGTACTTTGCAGACACGGCGAAACTTTATCAGGAAAGGTTTTTTACGCGATTGCCATTCGCAATCTGGCCATCGCGTAGATGATGGCCCTGATCTTGCATTGAACGTGTCCCAGCTTGCGCTAACGCGTTTTCCGCGGATGCAGGGCGCATCCGTTCCGGTCTCGACTATTCATTTTGGTTTTTTGCAGGCCGTTGACCGAAAAAGGGAGCGGGGCCGTGGCTGGAAGGGAGGAAGAGGGCTTTGCTCTTTTCGGAAATTGTAAATGTCCTACCGTTATTGGGGATCGATCATGACCGAAGCGTCAGCTTCTGAGGCTGAAAAGCCTTGGGTGCGTACTGATGAATATGTATCAGGCGTAACGAACTGGAAAAATACGTCCAAAGCATCGATTTGTGCCTGTCTGCTTGCGTTGTCGCCTGTCGGTGCCGCCCTTGCGCAGACGACTGGCTCATCTTCGAGTAGTGGCGACAATGGCTATGTTGCGCCTGCTGCAGCCAGCGGTGATGCTGGCGCCAGCGCCAGTGGGGTAGCGCCGGCGGCCCCCGCGGCGGCGGCGCCTGCAGCAGCGGCCCCCGCAGCAGCGTCGGCTTCTGCGTCCTCGAGCTCGGCGGCGGTTTCTGCGCCGACTACCAATCTGGGCAGTGTGGCGGTAACCGGTACCGCGATCGCGCGTACCGACGCCGCGACTTCTCTCCCGGTCACGGTTTACAAGGCGTCTGATCTGCGCAAGCAGGGTATTACGTCCACGCCCCAGCTGTTACAGCAGTTGGCGGGTAATGACAGTTCTTCCGGCCCGGGTTTTGGTACCGGCGCACAGAACACGGGCGGCGCGTCTTTCGCCGATTTGCGCGGCCTGGGTCCGAACAAGACCCTGATCCTGCTGAACGGGCGTCGTCTGGCGGTCAACGGTTTGTTCGGCAACGGTTCCGGGACGGATCTCAACAGCATTCCGTTTGCGGCCATCGACCGTGTGGAAGTGCTGCGCAGTGGCGCGTCGGCCTTGTACGGCACCGACGCGGTCGGCGGCGTGATCAACTTCATCACCAAGAAGAATCTTCAGGGCGGCGACGTCAGCCTGCAGGAAACGCTGCCGACTCGTAGCGGTGGCGGGAATGGAACGACGCTGAGCGCGACCTTTGGCAAGGGCGATCTCGATAAGGACGGCTGGAACATCATGGGTACGCTGGAATACCGGCGTCAGCAGGCCGTCAATGCCAATGATCGCAGTTTTGTGACCCCACTCGATCCGCGCATCGATGCCGTCTCGTCGTTCACCTACCCCGGTCAATATGTCGCCAACCCCAACTACAATCCGACGGCACCGGGCTGTAATGTGCATGGCGAAGTCAGCATCGGCGATAGCGTGTCCTGCCGCGAGAACTACACCGCGCTCGGAGCGAACGTTGTAGACCGGTCGAACGAGCCCTCGGCCTATCTGCGCGGCGCGTACAAGATCAACGACAACAACAAGGTTTCGTTGAGCTATCTGTGGACGCGCAATACCAACTACACCCTGTCGGCGCCGTCGCCCACCGTCGGCAACTTCGGCTCCTCGGTCGCGATCAGTCCCTCGAGCCCGTATTACCCGGGCAACGGCGTGGTGCCGCTGCCGACGACCGCGGCTGAAGGTGCCGGCAGCTTCGATCCCACGCAGCCGGCGCAACTGCGCTATCGCGCTGTTCCGCTGGGTCCGCGTATCGCCCGCAACGTCAACCAGAGTCAGCGCGCGGTCATGGCCTTCACGGGCCGTTTCCTGGGTGGCTTCCATTACGACACGGCGCTTAATTTCGACCAGAGCACCACCACGCAGAATCTCGTCAGCGGGTTCTTCAATCAGGCCTATGGCGCCAATTCCTTCCAGACCGCGGTCAACGACGGCTCCTTCAATCCGTTCACCAGCAACCCGACCCCTGCCCAGTTGGCAAAACTTCGAAGTCTGGAAACGACCGGGGAGCTCGACCAGTATCGTACCCGTGCCTATATCTGGGACGGCAAGGTCGATCATGAGTTGGGTGACTGGTTCGGCGCCGGCCAGGCCGCGCTCGCGCTGGGCGCCCAGTATCGGCACGAGACGTTGAGCGAGTACGTCAACGGGTCCGTGGCACAGCGGGCGACCAGCGAGGGTATCGAGGCCACGCAGATCAATAAGAACCGAGACGTGGAAAGCGTGTTCGGTGAATTGAACATTCCGCTGCTGAAAAATCTGTCGCTCGACGCCCAGGCGCGCTTCGACAACTACAGCGATGTCGGTACAACGACCAACCCCAAGGTCTCGCTTCGTTACCAGCCGTTCAGGATGCTGGTGCTGCGCGCGCACTATGCCGAGGGGTTTCACGCGCCCACGCTGTACGATCTCTACCAGCCGCCGTCCGTCACTAATTCCTCAGGCGGGCTCAACGATCCGTTGCGTTGTCCGGGCGGCACGCCCATCGCAGGCGCCAATGCTTCGGTCAGCTGTAATCAGCAGTTCAACGAGCAGATCGGCGGCAACAAGAATCTCCAGCCGGAGACATCGCAAAGCTGGGGTGCCGGCTTCGTTCTGCAGCCGATCAAATATGTGTCCCTGTCCGCAGACTTCTGGCATATCCGGATCACGAACCTGATTTCCGTGCCGCCAGACGACTATATCTTCAGCCACTACAGCAAGTACGCGAATGAGTTCCACCGGAACGGGGCTGGCGGGCCGATCAACTACATAAGCGACCTCAACCAGAATCTGGGCGCGATCACCACCAGTGGTGAGGACGTCGATCTTAAGTTCAATCTTCCGACCGACACCGGCGATTACACGCTGGCCTTGACTGGCACGTATACGAATTACTTCGAGCAGCAGGTGGTGCCGGGCGGGAAATTCATATCGAACGTGGGCCGTTATGCCAACGACCAGGTCGAGTTCCGCTGGAAGCACAACATTACGCTGGGCTGGAGCAAGGGCCCTTGGGCGCTGGCGGTCGTCAACCACTACGAGAGTGGCTACCGGGATTCAGGCGGGGATCGGCAGGTGCATCCCTTTATTACCTGGGATACCTATGGCTCCTACTCGTTCCACGACGGTGTCCAGATCACGCTGGGCTCGGATAACGTGTTCGACAAGAACCCGCCGTTCTCGGTGCAGACCTATGCCGGCAATTCCGGGTATGACGCCCGTTATGCCAGCGGTCTCGGCCGTACCGTCTACGGTAGGCTGAGCTATGACTTCTGATAGGTAGAAGGATTGGCCCTGAGCCGCCGCCACCGTGAGGTGGCGGCGTTTTCATGGGCTCGGACGGAATGACTGCGGGCAGCGTTCAGGCTGGCCGCAAGGTAAAGGGCGCGTGACGCCGTCAGCGCGCCCGGGCGGCCTCGTTTCAGCGCTTGTTGCGGTTCAGGAATGCGTTCATGATCTCGCGGACTTCGCTGCTGGCGAGTCGCTGTCCGAAAATTTCGGCCTCGCGCTCGATCTGGGCCACGGTGTCGGCCGTATTCATGCCTTCGCGCAGCAGGCGCTTGCTTGCGCTCATCGCCCCGGGCGGTTTTGCGGCCAGGCGTGCGGCCAGTTCGTGGGTACGATCGGCCAGCTGGGCGGCCGGCACGCGATAAGCGATCAGGCCCATGTGCTGCGCTTCCTCGGCGCTGAGCGTGTCGCCGGCGAGCAGCAGGCGGGCAGCGTTCTGGCGCCCGACCAGTGCCGGCAGCAGCCGGCTCGAGCCGGCTTCCGGCACCAGGCCGAGATCGATGAAGGCCGTATAGAAACGCGCATCGTCCGCAGCGACGACCAGATCGGCATGCAGCAACAGCGTGGTGCCGATGCCGGTGGCCTGGCCCTGGACGGCGACCACGATCGGCTTGTCGCATTCGGCCATGCGGCGGATGAAACTTAGCGCCGGTCCGTCGGTGCCGGCATCGCCGGACGCGGGATCCGCGTTGGCGAAGTCGGCGATATCGTTGCCGGCACAGAACATCGGGCCTTCGCCGTCGAGCACGATGACGTGTATATCGGGGTCGTCCACGGCGGCCGCGATGGCGGTGCCCAGATCGGCATACATGGCGCGCGTCAGCGCATTGCGCTTGTCGGCGCGATCGAGGGTGACGCGCAGCACATGGTCGTCGATGGTGGCGCGGACATGGCCGCTCTGCAGATCGGGTCGGGTCATGGGACGCTCGCCAAAAAGATGAAGATACTGTGCCGTATGTACACCGCCGGGGCGGCATTCGGCAAGTCGGTGAGGGTCGCTGTGGCGCGGTGTTCGACCGGTTGGCACCCGCGCTGCAATGCGGGTGCGCTAAGCTGGTCGCCCTTTGCGAGGCGGAGACAGGCTTCGATGAAACTCGAACGCATTGTGGTGACCAACGACGACGGTATCGACGCTCCCGGCCTGGCGGTCGCCGAGCGGCTGGCGGCGACGCTGGCCGATGAGGTCTGGGTGTTCGCGCCGGCCACCGATCAGAGCGGCATGGCGCAGGCGCTGTCCATGCACCATCCCCTGCGGGTTCGCGAGCATGCGCCCCGGCGGCACTCGGTGACCGGCACGCCGGCCGATTGCGTGATGGTCGCGCTGGGTACCGAGTTGATGGGCGGTCAACGCCCGGATCTGGTGCTCTCGGGCGTGAACTGGGGCCACAATCTGTCCGATTCGGTGATGTATTCCGGCACCGTGGGGGCGGCCGTGGCCGCCGCGCATTTCGACCTGCCGGCGATCGCGCTCAGTCAGGCTTTCACCGATCGGGCCGTGTTTGACTTCGGCGTGACCGAAACCTGGGGCGGGGCGGTCGTCGCCGCGCTCTGGGCGGCGCGGCAGGAACATGGCTGTGCCTGGAACATCAATTTCCCGATGTGCGACCCGGACGCGGTGAACGGGCTGCGTTTCACGCGTCAGGTCGGCGGCAGCATGGCCGCGCCGCGGCTCGTCGAGCAGCGCGATTCACGCGGCCAGTCCTATCGCTGGATGGCGTTCGAGCGCGGGCTCGAATCGGTCGATCACGCGCATTCCGATGCCGCGGCCCTGCGCGCGGATTATGTCTCGGCCATGCCGCTCAAGCGGGAACGTTGCGACGAGGCGCGCCTGGCGGCCGTGGGCGTCGGCCGCGAGTGGACGCTGCGAGCGCGCCAGGCGCCGGCGACGCGGGGGACCGGATGAGTCCGCGCGTGCCGCGCATCGTGATCGTCGGCGCGGGCGCCATCGGTGCGTTCTACGGCGCCATACTGCAACGCGCCGGGGCGCGCGTGGAGGTGGTGCTGCGTTCGCATGTCGACATCGTGCGTGCGCGTGGCTTCCGCATCGACAGTCCGATGGGCGACTTGTCATACCGGCCGGCCGCGGTCCATCACATTGCCGACGCCGCCACCCCGGGAGCCGATGTCGTGATCTGTTGCGTCAAGGTGTTGCCGGAGGTCGACCGGGCCGCGCTGATCGCGCCCTGGCTCGGCGCGCGATCGGCCATCGCCCTGATCGAGAACGGGCTGGATATCGAGCCGCCGGTGGCGGCGGCGCTGCCCGGTCATCCGCTGGTCAGCGCGCTGGCCTTCGTCGCGGTCAGCCGGCGCGCGCCGGGCGAGATCGAGCACCGGGCGTATGGTCGGCTCACGCTCGGCGCCTGGCCGAGCGGCGTGAGTGCCGAAGCACGCGATCTGGCCGACGGGTTCGAGGCCGGTGGCATCGATGTAAAGTGCAGCGCCTCGATCGTGCGCGAGCGCTGGGCCAAGAGTTTGTGGAACACGCCGTTCAACCCGATTTCCGTGCTGGCGGACGGCACCGATACGGTGACGCTGCTGGATACGCCCGGCGGCGAGACGCTGGCCCGGGCCGCGATGACCGAGGTGATGGCCGTGGCCGCCGCCGACGGCCATCCGTTACCGGCAGACGCGGTCGATCGCAATATCGAGGCCACACGGCGCATGCCGGCCTATCGCAACAGCATGGCGCTGGATTATCGGGCCGGGCGCGCACTGGAGGTCGACGCCATTCTCGGTAATGTCGTGGCCCGGGCCGAGGCGCTCGGGGTGGCGGTGCCGCGCCTGCATACGCTGCAGACCCTGATCGCCATGCGCGAGCGCGAGGCCACCGCGCGCGGATGAGATCGGCCCGCGTGCCGCCCCCGGTATCGCGTCGGCCGCGTCACGGCGCTATGCTGCGTGTCGGTCCGCACTGGAGGGACAAGCGTGATCGGTGACCGAGATGTAACCGTGTTCTACGACGAACGTGTGCTCCTGCACCGCCCGGAGGCTCAAGAGCCGTTCCTGCCGGGGCGGATGAACAGCCGGGTACGCCATATCCTCGAAGGCCTGGGCATGGAGGCCAAGTGGAGCTATCCCGAGCATCCGGGACGCGTGACGGCGATCAACGATCTGCTGCACGCCGAACCGGTGCCCGGGGTCCGGTTCGAGACGGGCCGGGTGGCCACGATGGAGCAACTTCAGCGCGTGCATACCACGTCGTACGTGGAAAGCCTGCACGAGCTCAGGGGCAAGCAGGCGTGGCTGGATGTCGATACCACGGCGGTTTCCGCCGGCAGCCTGGAGGCGGCGGAAGTCGCGGCGGGTTCGGTGGTGGCGGCGGTCGATGCGGTGTTTGAAAAGCGCACCGGTTCGGCGTTCGTGGTATCGCGCCCGCCCGGGCATCATGCCAACGCGGTACGCGCGCGCGGGTTCTGTCTGTTCAACAATATCGCGGTCGGTGCCGCCCATGCGCAGGCGCACTGGGAAGCCGAGCGTGTTCTGATCGTCGATTGGGACGCCCATCACGGCAACGGGACTCAGGATATCTTCGCCGCCGATCCGAACGTGTTGTTCTTCGACACGCATCGCGCGGCCCCGTTCTATCCGGGCACCGGGCCTATGGACAACGTGGGCGAGGGGCTCGGCGAGGGCACGACGGTCAACGTGCCGTTGCCCGGCGACGCCGGCGACCTCGCCATGATCCGCGCATTCGAAGATATCCTCGTGCCGGCGGCCGAGTGGTTCAAGCCGGACCTGGTGATGGTCTCGGCTGGCATGGATGCGCATATCAATGAAATGTGCCTGACCATGACCTTCGACGGGTTCAGCGCGTTGACCGGGATCGTTCAGTCGCTTGCCGACACCTACTGCGACGGCCGGTTGGTGATGGCGCTGGAAGGCGGCTACAACCCGGAAACCCTGGCCCGCTGCACACGCACCACGCTCGAGGTGATGGCGGGCGCGTCGCCATCGCCGCTGCGCGAGCCGGGCGTGGCCGAGGTCGCCGAGATCGCCGAATTCCATCGTACGGCCTTCGCGGACATGGAATGAGCGGCGCCGGTACCGGCGAGGCCGGCGATACGCGCCCGACCCGGCTGCCGGTCGCGCTGGCGCCGGTCACGCGGGCCAACTGGCAGGCGGTGATCGCGCTGCGCGTCGAGGCGGAACAGGCCGACTATCTCGCGTCCAATCTGTATTCATTGGCCGAGGCCTACGTGGAACCCACCTGCCGCCCGCGCGCGATCATCGCCGGGCAAACAGTGGTCGGGTTTGCCATGTATGAATACGTCGCCGCCGAGAACGCGTTCAATATTCCGCGTTTCATGATCGATGCCGGCTGGCAGGGCTACGGCTACGGCCGGGCCGGACTGAAACAGCTGCTCGCGGAAATCGCGGCCGAACATGCGGATGCCACCGTGCTGATCAGCCTTCGGCCCGACAACGAGGCCGCGCGCCGGTTGTATGCCGGTCTCGGTTTCGTCGAAACCGGGCGTCGTAGCCACGGCGAGGACATCATGCGGCGCGCGCCATACCCTGCATCCGACCCGGAGCCTCCTGCGTAGGGATTCAGCCTGAGTCTGGTTCGGATCCCGTATTCATGCCACGGATGCGCAAGAAGGGTGATTTGCCCGCGAAGCGGTGCGCCCACTGCGATCGGGCTTTCGCCTGGCGCAGAAAATGGGCACGGGACTGGCCGCGGGTGAAATACTGCAGCAAGGCGTGCCGTTCGGCCCATTCCGGGCCGGCGGTAAGTAGTGGGGTGGCCGGATGAGCCGCGCGATCTGCTGGTTCAAGAACGATCTCCGGGTGGACGACAATCCCGCGCTTACGGCGGCGCTACAGGCCGGCGCGGTCGTCGCGGTCTATTGCGTCGATGCCCGTCTTGCCGCCGCGAGCGAATACGGCGCGCCCAGGGTTGGCGCGCATCGCCGCAGCTTCATTGCCCAGGCGCTGGCCTCGCTGCGCGCCGGTCTCGAGCCCTATGGGGTGGAGCTGCTGGTGCTGGCGGGCGAGCCGGAGACGATCCTCGTGCGGCTGGCGCAAGCCAACGGTGTGGCATCGGTCTGGACCGCCGCGGAGAGTGCGCCCGAGGAGGCCGGCCAGGTCCGCCGGGTGCGCCGGGCGCTGGCACGGCGCGGTGTGGCCCTGTACGAAACCCGGCCCAATACGCTGCATGCGCGCGGCGATCTGCCGTTCGATCTCGATGACATGCCCCGCGTGTTCACGCGTTTCCGGCGTCGTATCGAGCGCGGCGCGCGGCCGGCCCGCCCGATCGAGCCGCCGAGCGATGGGGTCGGAATCGCGGCCGTGGACTTATCCGGCATCGACCGGTTCGATCCGGCCGCCTGGTCCGGCCTCGCCACACGCTTTCTCGGCGGGGAGACGGCCGGACGCGCGCAGCTGTCGCACTACCTCTGGCAATCCCGAGCGGTCACCCGCTACAAGCACAGCCGCAACCAGCTCATGGGCACGGATTTCTCGTCCAAACTCTCGCCCTGGCTGGCCAGCGGCTGTCTATCGGTGCGGCGAGTCGCCGACGAACTGTCACGCTTCGAATCCGATGTGGTCGCCAACGAATCGACGTACTGGCTGTTGCTCGAATTGCGTTGGCGCGAATTTTTCCACTGGGTGCTCGCGCGCCATGGCGCGCGGCTGTTCGCGCGCAGCGGTCTGCTCGACCGGCACGATCGGCCGGCGGTCGTGGATGCGGCCGTGCTGGAAGCCTGGAAGGACGGATACACCGGCATGCCGTTCGTGGACGCCAATATGCGCGAACTGGCGGCGACCGGGTACATGTCCAATCGCGGTCGTCAGAATGCGGCCAGCTACCTGGCGCGCGACCTGGGTCAGGACTGGCGCTGGGGCGCGGCCTGGTTCGAGGCCCAGCTGATCGACTATGACGTCGCCAGCAACTGGGGCAACTGGGCGAATATCGCCGGCGTGGGCACCGACAAGCGCGACCAGGGGTTCGACGTGCTGGCGCAGGCCCTGCAGTATGATAGCGAAGCCGAGTATGTGGTCCGGTGGGTGCCCGAACTCGAGACACTGCCGCGCAAGTATCGCCATACGCCGTGGCTTGCCGCGGCGGAAACGCTTGAGGCCGTCGGCTACCCGCGGCTTGCAATGGCCCGCTCGTCCTAGGGCACGACCGTTGTCGGCACGGCGTGCCTTGTGGTGCCAAGGCTTGAAGCGTTTCGGCCGCCGGCGCCGCGCAACCGGCCCGGGCGGCGGGGGCGGGGCAGTCGGTTGGGCGCGATCGCGGTGCGGCTCGCGCCCGGCCTCGAACCGATTAGTTCTTTTCCAGGTTATCGATGAGTTCCATCACCTGAGCCTGGAGCTGGCGCGACTCCGGGCGCGTGAGTTCCATGCGGCAGAGCATGTCCGCCTGGATGTGGTGCGCCTGCGACTTCAGCTCCAGCCCCTGGTCGGTCAGATAAATGAGCACGCGCCGCTCATCGTTGTTGTCGCGCTGGCGCGTGACCAGTCCGGATTTTTCCATGCGCTTGAGCAGGGGAGTGAGCGTGCCGCTGTCCAGATACAACGAATGACCCAGCTCCCCGACCGAGCGCGGCGCGGACTCCCAGAGCACCAGCATCACCAGATACTGCACGTAGGTGAGCCCCAGCGGCTCGAGCAGGGGGCGGTAGGCTCGTGTTATTCGATGCGTCGCGGTATACAACGCAAAGCATAACTGTTCGTCGAGCGCCGGGAATTCGGCGTCTGCGGGCGCGGATTGGGCGGTCATGGCGAACTCATCCTCAATGTACATGCGCCGGTATTGTGCGCTGTCCAACCGGGCGGCGTCATCTTTCTCTGTCGCCGCCGGGGCAAATATCAGCTGCTCGCACCAGTCGACATGGCCTGGGCAACCAGTTCATAGGAGCGCAGCCGCGCACCGGCATCGTGGATGTTGGACACGATCATCAACTCGCTCGCGCCCGTGCGTTGACCGAGATCCTGCAATTGTCGGGCCACCGTTTCGGGCGAGCCGATGATGTGGCGCGCGCGGTTTTCCTTGACCGCGTTGCGCTCGATGTCGCTGTAGGAATAGGCACGCGCCTCCTCGGGCGAGGGCAGCGGCAGAAACTGTCCCTTGCGCAGACGCAGCCACATCAGATCGACCGTGGCCGCCAGCGCCTCGGCTTGCTCGTCGGTCGCGGCGCAGATCACCGACACCCCGAGAATGGTGTGGGGCGTTGGAAATTGCGACGACGGTTCGAATGCATAGCGATATCGTTCGAGCGCCGGTTCCGCCGGAGCGGGGCTGAAATGGCTGGCGAAGCTGTAGCCGTAGCCGCCGGCCCCGGCCAATTCCGCGCTCGCGCCCGACGAGCCCAGAATCCAGATCGGCGGCATGGGCGCATCCTCGGGCACGATCCTGACGCCGGCATACGGGTGATTCGCGCCATAGCGATCATGGGCCAGCGAGAGCATTTCATCGAGCATGTCGGCAAAGTGCTCCCCCGAGCCGGCGTGCAAGGCCCGGTTGGCACGCATATCCGACCCGGGTGCGCGCCCCAGGCCGAGATCGACCCGCCCGGGATAGAGTGCTTCCAGAGTGCGGAAATGCTCGGCGACCCGCATGGGGGCATGGTTGGGCAGCATAATGCCCCCGGAGCCGATGCGGATGTGTTCGGTCAGCGCGCCAATGCGTGATAGCAGCACCTCCGGCGAGGAACTCGCGATCGCCGGCATGCTGTGATGTTCGGAGATCCAGTAGCGCTTGTAGCCGCGGGCCTCGGCCACAAGCGCCAGGTTGATGCTGTCGCGGACGGCCGCCGACGCCGCTGTACCGCTCGGCACGGGAACCAGATCGAGCACGGAAAGATCGATGGACATGACAAGCTGTGAAGTCGTGAGCGTATGTCGAACACGATGGGGGTGCGTTCGTCGGTTTCATAGGGCTCTCGACAACATGGACCCGAGGGCCGTCTGCGTCAGTCGCGCGTGGCAATGATATAGACCGCGTGCACCACGCCCGGAATATAGCCGAGAATGGTCAGCCCGATATTGAGCCAGAACTGAAGCCCGATGCCGACTTGGAGAAAGACACCGAGCGGCGGCAGCAGAACCGATAACAGAATACGAATGAGGTCCATGGGATCTTTGGCCGAGCGCTTTTGAGAGTCGGCCGGTGAGTCTGGGAGCCCGGGCGGCAACCGGGGCTGAACGCATCCCGGGCCAGTGTGTTCAGTCCGTTCAGGCTTGGTTAAACGGGTCGGCTTATGCTCTGCTGAAGTCTCACAATGAGAGGTGACCAGCATGCGCAGCACGAAGATCATCCCTTGGGTCGTCGCCCTCGCGATGGCCGGCGGCAGCTCGGCGGCCCTGGCCGACAACACCTTCAATGAGGTGTTGGGGGGCGGCCTCGGCGGCGCGATCGGCGCCGCAGTGGGCGGTGCCATGGGCGGTCAGACCGGTGCCGTGATCGGCGGCGGGCTGGGCGGCGCCGGCGGTGCCATTCTGGCGGGCCAACACGACGGCCGCGACGATGATCATTATCGTGGCCGCGACTGGGGTCGCCGCCGCGATGTTCATTACGATCGGCGCGGTTACGGCCACGATCGCCGCCATGACTATGATGACCATGACCGTGGTCGTCACCGCGGCTGGGACGACCGCGACTGGCGCCATTGATCGAAACATGGCATGCACCGGCGCGGGCTACCGATAGATGAAGGCCGCCCGATCCGTCGCGCGGCCTTTGTCGTGGCGGAACTGCCGTGCACAAGGCGGGACTTGGATGGCCGGCCCGGCGATGGAGGCCGTGCTGCGGGCGCGCCACGGCGGCTCATACCCGGGCGTTGATCCCCGTTGGCCGGAAATCCGGGGCCGATGGCGCCGTTTGATCATGCCGGGCGCTGGATGATGTGGCCCTGGTCATGCGCCGCCAAAGCATCCGGGCACGCGCCCTGTAACGCCGATTCGTGCACGGCAAGGCACGGCGGCGAGCCCGATGCCGGCGTACGGTAAATGCCCGCCGCGCGGCGATGCGTGGCAACGCGTCAGGCTTTGGTCGGCTGATGGTGGTGGTGTACCACGCAGAAGATGTTGCTGAGACTGTGTCGCCGCGCGGCATCGACTGGATCGAGCGCCAGTGTGGCGTTGAGCGACACGGCCCGGTTACAGCTGTTGCCGTGGTCCGCGGTCGAGGCGTTCCTGGCCAGTAGGGTGGTCGGGGCCGGCGAGAGCTTGGCGATGAGCGGCTGGATCTTGCGGGTATAGGCCGCCAGTTCGCTGTGCGGCAGCGAGTGTGCCGCGGGCAGTTTGATGGTCATCGGGTTGTAAGCCACGCCGTTCTTTCGGATCTCGAAATGCAGATGCGGGCCCGTGGCTTCGCCGGATTCGCCGACGTAACCAATGACCTCGCCCTTGGTCACGTGCTCGCCCACGTGCAATTTCGACCGGATCCGGTGCATGTGCGCATAGCGCGTGCTGTAGCCGTCGAAGTTGGTGAGTTCGACGATGCGGCCATAGCCATGCATCCAGCCGGCGTATTTCACCGTGCCTTCGGCGGCGGCATGAATCGGCGTACCGATCGGCGCCGCCATGTCCACGCCCTTGTGCGGGCGGACCTTGTGCGTGACCGGATTCAATCGGTGGAGGTTGAACGGACTGCTGATACGCGTGTAGGCGACCGGCTTGCGCGTGAAGGCCGGCTTGTAGGAAACACCGGCGGTGTCGAAGTAGCCGACGTTGCCGTTTCCATCCTTGGCGCGAAAGGCTTTGTAGTTGTGGTGATGGGTCGTGATGCTCGCGGCCAGCACCGGGCCTGTGGCAATCTGCTGGCCTGCGCTGTAGGTGGCGCGGTAGACCACCGAGAACTTATCGCCCGGTTGCAGATGACGCAGGTTGTGGCGGTAGCGGTAGATACGGGCCATCTGGTTCGCCACACGGGCCGGCACGCCATCCGCGGCCATCGAGTGTGACAACGACTTGCCGACCGTGCCGGTCGCGGTGATCTCGCGCGTCTGTGTCGCGCGTTTTTCGATCCTGGCCTGCAACGCGCCGCTCGTGCGGTTGACGTGCAGCGTCTTGATCGAATTGAGTCGGTAACGCAATTCGCCGAGTTTACCGGTGGGCGTCTTGCGGATGTCCAGCGTATCCCCGGGGTGGATGTGACGCAACGCGTCAGTCGATGGCCCCAGATCGAGCAATTGTCGCCACTGCGACGCGCCGAGCCCGGCCCGTGCGAATACGCCCGATAACGTGTCTCCGGAGCGGACCTTGATCTGCTGCCAGGGGGTGATCTGCGGGGTCGTGGTCAGCCCCAGCGCCTTGGCGGTCTGCATCTGATCCGCCGCCAGGGGCTGGATCCGGAGGTCGCTGCTCTGCTTGTCCGAAGCGCGAATCACGGTGGCTTCCGGTTTGCCCGGTGCCGCCTGGGCACCGCCGCAAAAACATAAAGTGACACCGAGCGCACCGGCGGCGCCGGTACGTAACACGCGCTTGTGTTGCATTCCCAACCCTCTGCACCGAACTCGACACGCTGGCTGGCCGATCCCGCTGCTTGTAATCAAAAAAAACAAAATCCTGAGACCGGCCCCCGCGGGAAAAGTTTCCCGCCGACCGGCCCCTGGGTCGCGTAAACGGTCTAGATGCCGTGTAGCGCGACCCACCCCGCCAAGGCAATAGCCATGCCACCCATGGCGAAAGCGCGCCAGTCCCTGGCGTCGAGCGCGCCGGCTTTTGCGCTCGATACAAAAAACGCCAGCGCGACAAACAGGAACAACCCGGCGGCTGCGCCGAATATCAAACCGGCCGGCAGTGCCACCGCCGCAGGCATGATTGCAACACAAAGCGCGCCGAGTCCAGTCCCCAGGGCCGGGAGTACGACTAATATCCGGTGCCCCGGTCGGGCAGCCAGGCGCCGCGCGAGCACGTATCCGGCCGGCGCCTTGTGAGCGAGAATGGCCAGCCCGACACCCCAGCCGAGTGCCGGCATGAGCGTATAAAGCGCGCCCAGTACGATGCCGCCGCAGATCGAATGCAGGGTGAGCGCCCCGAGCATGGCGCGACCGTCTCGGCCGCCGCTGGCGACATGCAGCACCATGCCCACGGCCAGACCGATCGCCAGACCGGCGCTGCCGGTGGCCGCATGGTCATTCAGCGCATGCGGGACCAGCAGCACCAGTGCAGAGGCGAGCATGGCCCCGGCGGCGGCGGCATCGATGCGCGAGATCCAGCGCGGATCGTGCGGGATCGCGCTGATGACAGCGCCGGCAAGAAACGCGACAGCGCTGAACAGGGTGAGTGTCACCAGGACCCACAAGCCGTCCCGGCTGCCGGCAACCACCAGCGCGAGCCAGCCTGCCGCAGCGCACAGGCACAGCGCCGATATGGCGCGCGGGCCGGGCTCGGAGGACGGGGTAAAAAGCGACGAATCACGCACCGCGCGATGAACACCGGTTTCAGTAATCGTTATAAAATAACATGCCGGATGGGTTCGGCCGATGTCGTGCCAGCGCTATTTGGCGTGGGGGCGGGAGAACCAGATCAGCACGGTGAGGCCGAGGAATACCCAGCCCGCCAGGGTGTACATCTCGTTGAGACCGATCATGAACGATTGCTGCTTGATCACGCCTGCCAGCGCGCCGTAGGCCTGCTCCTGCGTGAGACCGGCCGCGCGGGCCTGGGCCAGCCAGTGCTCGGTGGCCGGGTCGGCGACCGCGGTATGGGCCGACAACACGTGATCGTGAAATGCCTCGCGCCAGTCCCAGATCGTTTGCGACAACGATGTGCCGATGGCCAGCGCGATCAGGCGCATGAAATTGAACAGCCCGGAAGCGCTGGCGATCTTGTCGCGCGGCAGGCCGGTCAGCGACAGGGTGATCAACGGTATGAAAAAGCAGGCCAGGCCGATGCCCCAGGGCAGGCGGGTCAGAAACAGGCGTTCGAAGCTGATGTCGGTGTTCGCGTCGGCCTTGACGAACGACAGCACCGCGAACAGCAGCATGCCGAAGGTCACGATCAGCCGGAGATCGATCTTGTCGGTCAGACGGCCCACTATCGGCGAAAACACGGCGCCGAGCAGCCCGAGCGAGGCCGTGGTGAGGCCGGCCCAGGTCGGGGTGTAGCCCTGGACGTTCTGCAGCCACAGCGGCAGCAGGACCACGCCCGCGAAATACGTCATGAACCCGAACGTGACACCGAGTGTCGCCACGGTGAAGTTGCGACGCGCGAACAGTCGCAGATCGACCACGGGATTGTCGTCGGTGAGTTCCCAGACGATCCAGAACGACAGGAACACGACCGCCACGATCGCCAGAGTGGTGATGAACGGCGATTGGAACCAGGCGTCCTCGTTGCCCTTGTCGAGCATGATCTGGAGCGCGCCGACGCCGATGGTCAGCAGCACCAGCCCGATCATGTCCAGCGGCAGACGGGCGGTGGCGGTCTCGCGTTCACGCAGTACGACCCAGGTGACCAGCGCGGAGAAAATGCCCACCGGCACGTTGATGTAGAAGATCCACGACCAGCTGATGTTGTCGGTAATCCAGCCGCCGAGGATGGGGCCGGCGACCGGCCCGACCACGGCGGTCATGCCCCAGATGCCGTTGGCGAACCCCCGCTTTTCCGGCGGATAATTGGCGAGCAGCAGACTCTGCGACAACGGGATCATCGGGCCGGCGACCAGGCCCTGGGCGGCCCGCATGGCCAGCAGAAAATAGAAACTCGGCGCCATGCCGCAGGCCAGGGACGTGGCCGTGAACAGCGCCGTGCAGATCACGAACAACTTGACCTCGCCGACACGTTTGGCGAGCCAGCCGGATACCGGCACGGCAATCGCGTTGGCCACGGCGAAGGACGTGATCACCCACGTGCCCTGGCTCGACGATACCGCCAGATTGCCGGCGATGGTCGGGATCGACACATTGGCGATCGACACATCCAGCACGTTCATGAACACCGCGAGCGCGAGGCTCAGGGTGACCATCACCAGTGCGCCGGTCGGCAGCGGCGCGTCGACGGCGCGAGCCGCCCCGGCGCTCTCGCTCATGAGCCGCTGGCGTCGCTCGTGCCGGCGTTGTAGCCCGACGCCGCGCCGTCATTGGCGGCGACGATACGCCGGATCAGCCGGTTGGCGCCGGCGAGCCGCTGTTGGTAGACATCGGTGTGGTAACGCGGCTTGCTCGGCGCCTTTTTCGCCAGTCGTGGCCCGCTGGTGTCGTGCAGATCGACCGTTACATTCATCGACAGGCCAAGGCGCAGCGGGTGCTTGTCGAGCTGGTGATGGCTGTTGTCGAGGACGATGCGCACCGGCACGCGGCGCACGATCTTGATCCAGTTACCGGTTGCATTCTGCGGCGGCAGCAGTTCGAACGCCGAGCCCGTGCCGGCGCTGATCCCGGCGACATGCCCGTGATAGGTCACGTTGCTGCCATAGAAATCGGACACCACCGTGGCCGGCTGGCCGATGCGCATCGAGGCGAGCTCGGTTTCCTTGAAGTTGGCATCGACCCAGATCTGGTCGTTGGGCACGATCGACAGCATGGGTTTGGACGGATCGACACGCTGGCCGACCTGCACCTGGCGCTGGGCGACATGGCCGGTGACCGGCGCCGGGATCCGGGTGCGTTGCAGGTTGAGATAAGCACTGCGCAGTGCGCTTTCGGCCTGCTTCACGCGCGGATGGTCGCGGACCGTGGTGCCGTTCGTCTGCGCCTTGAGTTCGGACAATTTGTGCCGGGCCGCGGCCAGGGCGGCGCGATCCTCGTGATAGGTCGCGCGTGAGCGCTCGAAGGCCTGGCGGGTCACGCCGTGGGCGTGGACCAGGTTGCGGTCGCGCTGGTAGTCACGCTTGGCCTGGGCCAGCGTGCTCTGGCGTTGCGCGATGATCGACTGCTGTTCGTCGACCCGGGCGTAGAGCTGGTGTACGGAACGCACGGTCTCGGCAAGTTGTGCCTCGGCGTGATCGAGTGCGTTGCGCGCATCGGCGGGATCGAGCCGGACCAGCGTCTGGCCCGCTTTCACGAGATCGGTGTCGTCGGCGGTGATCGACGTGACCGTGCCGCGGACCTGGGGCGTCAGCTGTACCCGATTGCCGTGTACGTAGGCGTCGTCGGTCTCGGCGTAGAACTGAGCGACCGTGAAGTAGTAAATGGCATAGGCCACGGCCGCGATCACAAAGATCGCGGCCAGGCCCAGCAGATACCATTTGCGGCGGCCGGACTTGCCCGAGGTTTCGGTCTCCGGCCAGGCGTTACTGTTGTCTTCGGCCATCACGAGTCCACGTGAGCGTTGGTAGCGGTTTGGCCGGTACCGGCGCCGGCCGCCATCGGCGAATTGCCGTGCTGCGACCAGCCCCCGCCGAGCGCCCGGAACAGATCGGCAGTGTCACGGTAACGGGTCACGCGCGCCTTGGTGTAGTCGAGTTTCGCACTCTGATACTGCGCCTGGGCGGTATACAGATTCACGTAATCCGCAGCCCCGTTGTCGAGTTGCGCGCGTACGGTCTTCAGGTTGTTCCGGGCTGCCTTGAGCGCGCTGCGTTGTGCTTCCAGGGTGCGCGCATCCGCTTCGATCGAACGCAGGCTGTTGGCCACTTCGCCGAAAGCCGACAGCGTGGTCGCGCGGTAGTCGGAAAGCGCGGCCACGAATAGATCCTGTGCCTGGCGCTTGGCGGCGTGCAGCCGGCCGCCCTCGAACAGCGGCGCGCTCAGCGAAGCGCCCAGCGAGTACAGGGCGAAGGCGGGGTCGCCCAGATCCGACGGCGTCAGCGCCGAGCGGCTGTAGGAACCGCTGATGCGGATATCGGGCAGCAGATTCGCCGTGGCCACGCCGATCTGCGCGCTGGCCGCGTGTACCGCGGCAGCCGCGGCCAGGATGTCGGGTCGTTGATCGACCAGTTGTCCCGGCACGCTCACCGGCAGCTTGCGCGGCAGGCGCAGCTGGTCGAGCGTGAAGCCGGGATCACTGAAGTCGCCGGGATTGCTGCCGACCAGAACGGCCAGCCGATTGACCGCCAACGTCTTCTGCTTGCGCAGGGGTTCCAGCGAGGCCCGCGTGCGGGCGAGCTGGGTCTTGATCTGGGTCGCGTCGGCATCGATGGCCGCGCCGTACTTGATCTGCTTGCGCACGATAGCCAGTGCGTTCGCCTGGCTTTTCGCGATATTGCGGGTGGTCTGGATCGCCGCATTGAGACCGGCCTCGGTAATCGCGGTTGCCACGACGTTGTTGATCAGCGTGACGTAGGTATCGATCACCCGATACTGCTGTTCGTCCAGATGGGCGTTGCTGGCTTCGATCATGCGCCGGGTCTTGCCGAACAGGTCGAGGTCGTAACTCGCCGTCGCCTGCGCCTGATACAGATTGAACACATTCGTGAACGACGATTGCGTGATGCCGAACTGGGCGCCGGTCACGCGATTGCGCGAATAGCCGCCGTTGACGCCGATCCGGGGATACAACGCCCCCCGGTTCTCCTTGACCACTTCGCGGGCGGCCCGGATACGGGCCCGACCGGCGGCCAGGGTCGGGCTGTGCTTGATGGCGCGGCCGATCAGCGCATCGAGCTTGTTCGAGCCGAATACCTTGTACCAGTCGGACCGCACCTTGCGGGCCCGCTCGAATGCCTGCTTCGGGATCGGCTCGCGCGTATGGGACGCCTTGGCCGTGCTGTCGCCGCGGGTCGTGCCGTTGATGTTGTAGGCGTTGTCCGCCGGCTTGGCCGGCGGCCGGTAATCCGGGCCGACGGTGCAGCCGGCGACCAGCGTGAGCAACATGAACGCGGCCGCCAGCGCAGGCTGCTGCGCCCGGGGGCGTGTGGAAAATGCGGTTCGCATGGGACCCGATCCGGTGGGAGTTCAGGTTGAACTGTACGGTTCAGTTCAGGTGCGTTAATTTAGTCGCTGGCGGTATGGGTGTCAAATACACATACCGCCCTGTGCCCGCTTGTTTCAATCGACTGTCCGTGGACGCCGTGTCTGCCTGCAAGAACCCATCCAAGAAAGCCGAACAGGTGCTCGACGCCGCGCGCCGACTCTTCGTCGAACGCGGCTTCGGCGCGACCAACATGGATGCGCTCGCGGCCGCGGCCGGCGTGTCCAAGGCCACGATCTATGCCCATTACGACAGCAAGGAAGCCTTGTTCGCCGCCACGGCCCGCCGTGAATGCCGGCGCTTGGTGGTGCGCATGGCCATTGGCGAGGATGTTGCCGAGCACCGTGCGCTGGATACGGCGCTCACCCACATCGGGCGGGCGTTTCTGGATGCGTTGATGTCCCCCGAGATCGTCGGCCTGTTGCGCATGGTGATCGCCGAGTCGACCCGGTTTCCCGAACTCGGTCAGATCTACTACGACAGCGCGCCGGGCCAGACGTTGACGAGCGTGACCTGTTATCTCGAACGGGCACGACGCGAGGGCCTGCTGATCGATTGCGATACGCGGCGTGCGGCCGAGCAGTTCCTGAGCCTGCTGCGCGGCGATCTCCATCTCCGGATATTGCTCGGGCATCCGCCGCCCCGCGCGGAACGCGATCCGGCGATCGACGAAGCCGTGGCCACCTTTGTCGCGCGCTACGGCGCTCGTGCTTCGGCGCGCTGACGGCCAGCCCCGAAGGCCGGCGGCGGGGTCGCGTTTGCGGCGCGGCGCGGGTAATGTAGCCGGGCCTATTGCTGTTGTTCCGAGGATCGCTGCATGCGCGTGAGGGTCGATGCCCGGTTTGCTATTGTCATTGCTGTGACGCTCGCGGCTGCCCCCGGCGTGGTCTGGGCGGCCGGGCGTGATGCACCGAGCGCGGATCGCGCGCAGCAGATCCTGGATCAGAACCGGCCGCTGGCCAAAAACGGCGATGCCAGCGCGCAGTACAACATGGGCGTGCTCTACGACCGCGGCTACGGCGTCAAGCGCGACTATGCCAAGGCGCGGCACTGGTACGAAAAGGCCGCCGCCCAGCATTATGCCCGCGCCGAGCACAATCTCGGCATCATGTACGAGGCGGGCAAGGGCGTGCCGCGCGATCCGGCCAAGGCGGCGCACTGGTTCCGCCGCGGCGCCGATGACGGCCAGACCGCATCCCAGAACAATCTGGCCGTGCTTTACATGAAGGGGCAGGGTGTGCCGCAGAATACCGGCAAGGCTGCGTTCTGGGCGGCGCGCGCGGCCGCCGGGGGCAACCGTGCGGCGATCGATAATCTGCCGCGGATCATCGCCGGTCTGCCGCATGTCTACGTCAATGCCGATCATGTGAACGTGCGCGCGCAACCGGATCGCAAGTCGCGGGTCGTGGGGCATGCCGACCGCGATACGGTCGCCGTCGTGCTCTCGCGCCGCAACGACTGGACGCAGATCCTACTGCCCGATGACGACACGCTGGGCTGGGTAGCCAATTTCCTGCTGCCCGGCAGCCAGGGGGCAACCGCGGGCAACGCGGCCCCCGCGCAGGACACCTCCAATGCAGGCGGCGCGGTCGACGCCGCAACCGACGCCACAACGCCAGCCGCATCGGATTCCGCCGCGGCCGATCGCGTGGCGAGCGCGAACAAAGTGCCCGCGAAATCCACGCGGCCCGAGACGAAGCCGCCCCGGCTTGCCGCCGGCGGCGACAGTCTCGTCGTCGACCACCGTCAGCAGCCGGCGCGGTCGACGCCTGGCAAGGAGGTCGCGCCGAAGAGCGCGCCGGACCGGAAGTCATCGGTTCCGCCAACACCGGCGGTCGCGACGCCACACCAGCACGCGCCGGTGGACCAGGCGTTGCCGAAAACGGCGGGCGCCGGCAATGGCGGAGGCGGTGGAAAACCCGAGGCCGGGGGCTCGGCGGCAGCGACGCCGCCCGCGGCGAAGTCCGGCTCGTCCGGTTCGCTGATCGCGAAACCGAAACCCGAGCCTAAACCGAAACCGAAACCGGCGCCGAAGACAAAGGCAACCGAGCCGGCGGCGACCGCGAAACCGTCTCCGGCCCGGGCATCAACGGCAACCCATGCCACGGTGGGCGTGGACGCGATCAACGTGCGCGCCAAGGCCAGGCGGGGCAGTCGTGTGGTCGGTCAGTTGCATCGCGGCGACCGCGTGAAACTGCTGGAGGAGCACAACGGTTGGCGTTACGTGCGCACGGCCGGCGGCATGAAGGGCTGGGTCGCGGGTTATCTGCTCGTGATGCCGTAGCGTCTTCGCGCCCATGAAAAAGCCGTCTCGGAAAAGACGGCTTTGCATGGCGGCCTGTGCCCGGTGTGCGCGTCAGCCGTCGTCGACCGGTGGTGTCGGGCGAACCAGGATTTCGTTGACATCCACGTGGGCCGGCTGCGAGAGCGCGTACATCACCGAGGCGGCGATGTCGCGATCGCTCAGGGCGTGTTCGGGGCGATCATCGAAGAACGGGGTATCGACCATGCCCGGTTCGATCAGCGTGGTACGCACCCCAGTACCCCGCAACTCCTCTCGAACGCCATAGCCGATCGCGGAGACCGCCCATTTGGTCGCGCTGTACATCGACCCCGGGAGGGTCACCCGGCCGGCCGCCGAGCCCGTGATCAGCAGATGCCCCCGGCTGGCCTTGAGGGCTTGCGCGGTACACTGGATGGTCAGGCCGACGCCGTAGACGTTGGTCAGGATCATGTCCTTCCAGACGTCGCTGTCGGCGCCAGTGAAACCGCCCGGTTTGCCGCCAATGCCGGCGTTGGCAAATACGGCGTCGATGCGCCCGAAACGCTCGAGTGTCGTGTCCACCATCGCTTGCTGCGAAGCCTTGTCGGTGACGTCGCAGGTGATGGCGATGGCTTGCCCGCCCAGTTCGTCGACCAGGCTGCCCAGCGTGGCGGCGGTACGCGCGGCGAGTGCCACGCGCCAGCCTTCCGCCACGGCCGCGCGAGCGGTTGCGGCCCCGATGCCGGTGGACCCGCCCGTGATCAGCAGAACCGCGTCACGCATGACTGCCTCCTGATTCGAATCCGTGTGGATGCCACCGCACGCCGGTTATTCGTGGGCGTGGTTTTCGTCGTGGACGTGCCCGTGCTCGAGCTCGGTGTCGGTCGCCGGGCGGATATCGGCGACGTTAACCGTGAAATCCAGCGTCTGGCCGGCGAGCACGTGGTTGCCGTCAACCGTGACCTCATCGCCCTCGACATCCTTGATCGTGACGATCATCGGGCCGGCATCCGACTCGGCGCGGAAACTCATGCCCGGGGCGAGTTCGTCCACGCCCTGAAACGCTTCGCGGTTCACTTTCTGTACCAGCTCGTCGCGATAGGGGCCATAGCCTTCCTCGGGCTCGACCGTGGCACGCACTTCGTCGCCCTCGGCGCAGCCTTCGATGGCCTTCTCCAGGCCCGGCACAATGTTTTCGTGACCGTGCAGATAGGCGAGCGGCTGCCCTTCGCTCGACTGATCGATGATTTCGCCCTCGGTATCGCGCAGGACGTAATGGATGCTGACGACGTTGTCGCGCTGCGCTTGCATGTTGGCCTCTTGGTGTTTGCGTGCTTTGTTCATGAGCCTTCGAACGTTGCGACGATCGACAAAAATACAATGCCGGCAGCGCAATTGATTGTCCGATGCCCGGTGGGTGGCCCGCGGCCCATGAAAAAGCCGGGCCCGAAGCCCGGCTCGCGGTCATGCTTTCGATCGACGCGATCAGCCGTCCAGAGCGGCCGTGAGCGTGATCTCGGCGCCCTTGAACAGGCGCGAGACCGGACAGGCATCCTTGGCCTTGTTGGCAGTCTGGCGGAACGTTTCTTCGTCGAGGCCCGGGACCTTGCCATGGCAGATCAGATCGACCTGCGTAATCGTGGGCGTGTCGTCGAGCGAGAAGTGCACCTTGGC
The DNA here is from genome assembly GCF_052044155.1 of Salinisphaera sp. SWV1. Taxonomy (NCBI): domain Bacteria; kingdom Pseudomonadati; phylum Pseudomonadota; class Gammaproteobacteria; order Salinisphaerales; family Salinisphaeraceae; genus Salinisphaera; species Salinisphaera sp. SWV1. Next base: position 15,883 of record NZ_JBQDYE010000010.1, on the reverse strand, counting down.
CTCGGTCCGGATCGAATCGGGCGTATGCCCGTCGGCGGCGAGCATGGCGGAAAACTGCATCGAAAAACAGCCCGCGTGGGCCGCTCCCAGCAACTCCTCCGGATTGGTGCCGGTGCCTTCCTCGAAGCGGGTCGTGTATGAGAATTGCCCTTCAAAGGCACCGCTTCCCAGCGCCATATTGCCTTTGCCGGACTTCAGATCACCCTGCCACTGGGCATTGGCCTTGCGTACGGGCATTGATTGCTCCTTTGCGGTTTCGACGTGCCCACTGAATCTAAGGGGCACACCATCATAAGACAAGATCATGGCTGCTTCGCGGGCAGCGAACGATGCCGGCAATGCGCTGCAATTCGGCCGATTCCGTATTTGTGGAGCTCCCGGGATACTGCTAGGTTCGAAAGACGACTCGATAACACGGGCTTTCCCGACAACAATGAGCGACACGAGCGACGACAGCTTTTCTGTCGACAGTGACGACGTACAACGGGCCGTTGTGGCGGCCGCCATGGGCAATGCACTGGAATGGTTCGATTTCAGTGTCTATTCCTATATGGCGGCCACCATCGGCAGCGTTTTCTTTCCTTCGCACAGCAATTCGGCGGCCTTGCTTGCCGCGTTCGCGGGCTTTGCCGTGGCGTTCATGGTTCGCCCTCTGGGCGGCCTGTTCTTCGGCCCGCTGGGCGACAAGATCGGGCGCTCGGCTGTCCTGGCGACGACCATCATCCTGATGTCGATCGGCACCTTCGCCATCGGCGTGCTGCCGAGTTTCCAGGCCATCGGCATCTGGGCGCCCATCCTTCTCGTCCTGGCCCGCCTGGTGCAGGGATTTTCCACCGGGGGCGAATACGGCGGGGCCGCGACATTCATCTGTGAGTATTCGCCTGACAGCAATCGCGGCTTCCTGGCGAGTTTCCTGGAATTCGGCACCCTGGGTGGCTATATCTTCGGGGCGCTGCTGGTGCTGGGCACGCATATGATCATGGGCGACGCCGCCTTCCACAGCTGGGGCTGGCGCATCCCGTTCCTGTTCGCTGCCCCGCTGGGCCTGTTCGGCTTGTATCTGCGGCTCAAGCTTGAGGACAGCCCCGCATTCGAGGCGGTCAAGGAGAAGGGCGAAGCCAAGGGCTCGCTGGGCGAGGTGGTCTCCAACCACCTGCGTCAGCTCATGCTCTGCATGGGGCTCGTGCTGATTCTCAATGTCGCCTACTACGCGATCCTGACCTACCTGCCTTCCTATCTCACGTCGGAACTCCACATCGGCTCGATCGAGTCCACCCTGCTGCTGGTGGTCACCATGGTCGGCATGATGTGTGTGATCTACCTGTTCGGCGCGCTGTCGGACCGGATCGGGCGCAAGCCGGTGCTGGTCGGCGCTTGCACCGGCTTCATCCTGTTGTCGTATCCGGCGTTCGCCATGCTGCAGACGACCGAGGTGTGGGGCATCGTCGCCGGTCTGGTGATTCTCGGGCTGCTGACGGTCTCGTTGGCTGGGACCATGCCGGCCACGTTGCCGGCGATCTTCCCCACCAACGTGCGCTACGGCGGGTTCGCGATCGCCTACAACATTTCGACCGCGTTGTTTGGTGGCACGGCGCCGTATGTCATCCAGTGGTTGATCGGTGTCACCGGCGACAAGTCGGTGCCGGCGTTCTATCTGATGACCGCGGCCGCCATCGCGCTCATTCCCATACTCCTCATCCCGGAGACCGCCGCCCGGCCATTGCCGGGTTCGAAGGCCCAGTATGCCCGCGGCAGCGGGACCGGCGGCGGCGGCCCGCAGAAGCAGCCGGCGCCAGCGGCCTGATCCGGTTGCCGCACGCCATGAGTCGCCGCTGGACGCCAGCGGCGGCTTTTTTTCGGCGTGCATTTCCGCCGGCACACAGCCGTTGGGTCAATGGGCGTAGATCATCTTTCGCGTCATGCCGCCGTCGGCGATCAGCGTCTGGCCGGTGATGAAGGGGGCGTCGGGGCCGGCCAGAAACGCCACCACGCCGGCGATGTCCGCGCCGATACCGACGCGGCCGGTCGGATGCTGGGCGTGATCCACCGCGCGCAAAGGGGGCGGGACATCGGCGCCGGCCTGCTCGCCGCGCACATCGATCCAGCCGGGCGCGACGGCGTTGACCCGGATCGCCGGGCCGAGGCTCATCGCCAGCGCGTGGGTCAGGGTTTCGATGCCGCCCTTGGCGGCGGCATAAGCCTCGGTCTGCGGTTCCGACTGATAGGCGCGGCTGGAGGCCATGTTGACGATGGCGGCGTTTGGCCGTCCGCGCAGCAGCGGGACGGTATGCTTGGTCACCAGGAAGACGCCGGTCAGGTTGACGTCGATGACGCGGTGCCAGTCGGCCAGCGCCAGTTGTTCCACCGGGCCGTTGAACGGCGCTGCGATGCCGGCATTGTTGACCACCAGATCGAGCCGGCCGTGCCGGTCCCGGATTGCGGCCGTGGCGGCCTGTATATCGGCTTCGCAGGCAACATCCGCGACGGTCGTGAATACATTATTCGCGTGTGCGCAGTTGCCCGGGTCGGCGCGCAGGTCTTCGAGCGCCGCTGAATCGCGGTCCAGACACCACACGATATGGCCATCGGTCATCAGGCGTCGCGCGATGGCGCGGCCGATGCCCTGGGCCGCGCCGGTGATCAGACAGATTTTGTCGGAAGCGGTCATGCCGGAAAAATGGCTTGGATTGCACCGCCGATAGTGCGCCGCGTGGGCGCCGAACAAAACCGCCGACAGGGCCGCGGATTTTCGCCCGGCCCGCCGGCTGGCCACTGTGCGGATAGCCCTGGCGCGCCCTCGGGGGTCGCGTGAAACGGCAACCGGCCCTTGTGTCCTGTAACGTAAGTTCACGTCATGGATTTCGCGTGATTTTTCGTGTCAGGCAAGGCGCGGTGATGAGCCGTATCAGCGAATACGGCGATTTGCCGCAACGCCGCGTGGCGCGAAAAAGTGCCGAAATAGTGCGGCGAATTTGCGTTACAGGACACTGCTGAGACCCATGAAACAGCCTTTGAACGGATATCGCGTCTGCGATATGACGGCCATGATTTCCGGCCCGCTGGCCACCATGCAGCTGGCCGACCAGGGGGCCGACGTGATCAAGGTGGAGCGCCCCGGGGTGGGCGATTACACCCGCCTGGCCTCGAATCGTCGGGCGGGCATGTCGGCCAGCTTTCTGAACAACAATCGCAACAAGCGTTCGATCGCCCTGGATCTGAAGCATGCCGAGGGTCTGGCCGTGCTCAAACGTATTGCCGCGACGTCCGATGTGTTCGTGCAGAATTTCCGGCCGGGCGTGGCCGAGCGCATCGGCATCGGTGAAGCGGCCATCCGGGAGGTGGCGCCGGATATCATCTATGTATCGATCAGCGGTTTCGGCGCGGACGGGCCGTATGCGGCCAGGCCGGTCTACGATCCGCTGGTGCAGGCGCTGTCGGGGCTGGCCAGCATTCAGGGCGGCTCGGACGTGGCGCGACCGCGGCTGGTTCGCACGATCCTGCCCGACAAGCTCACCGGTTATGTCGCCGCGCAGGCGATCACGGCTGCCTTGCTCGCCCGGGCCAACGGCGGTGGCGGGCAGCACATACAGTTGTCGATGCTCGACGCCGTGATCGATTTTCTCTGGCATTCCGACATGAACAGCCAGACGTTCGTCGGGGCCGACATGGACCAGTCGCAGGCCGCCAGTTTCATCGATCTGATTTACCAGACCACCACGGGTTATATCAGTGTCGCGGTGCAGACCGACGCCCAATGGCAGGCGCTCACCGAGGCCCTGGAAACCCCGCATTGGCGCGACGATCCGCGTTTCGCGACGCCGGCGGATCGTCAGGACAACATCGATGCCCGGCTGGCGTTGACCCAGGAGCGACTGCGCCGAGCCAGTGCGGAACACTGGCTCGAGCGGCTGACGGCACATGGTGTGCCCTGTGCGCCGGTGCTCACGCGTTCGGATCTGGTCGATCATCCACAGATCCGGGCCAACGGCAGTGTGCTGGAAACCGATCACGCTATCGCCGGGCGCCTGCGTCAGGCCCGGCCGGCGGCGCGTTTTTCCGCAGCTGGTGAGATGCCCATGCGCGGCGCCCCACCGCTGGCCGCCGATACCCGATCGGTGCTTGCGGACGCCGGTTACGACGCCGCCGCGATCGCGGCCCTGATCGACAGTGGCGCCGTGGCTGTCGCCGATACGCAAGGCAACCCCGGATGATCGATTTCTATTACTGGCCCACGCCCAACGGCTGGAAGATCTCGATCCTGCTCGAGGAACTGGGCCTCGCGTACCGGACCATTGCGGTGGATATCAATGCGGGGGATCAGTTTGACCCCGCGTTTCTGGCGATATCGCCGAATAACCGCATGCCGGCCATCGTCGATCATGCCCCGCCGCCCGACTGCGGCGAGGGCGCGGTGTCGGTGTTCGAATCGGGCGCGATCGCGCGCTATCTGGCGCAAAGGACCGGCGCGTTGTACCCGCCGGACGCGCGTCTTCGCACCCAGATCGACGAATGGCTGTTCTGGCAGGTCGGCAATCTCGGCCCCATGGGCGGGCAGATGAGCCATTATGTCAACTACGCACCGGGCGAACATGCGTATTCCGAGACACGCTATCGCAACGAGTATCATCGCTGCCTCGGCGTGCTGGAGCGACGGCTGGCCGATCGCGATTACCTGGTCGGCGAGACGTATACCATCGCCGATATCATAAACTGGCCATGGGTGTTGATCGCCAGGGCCATGGGGCAGCCGCTGGACGAATTTCCGCGAGTCGCGGCCTGGCGCCAGCGCATCAAGCAACGCCCCGCGGTCCAGCGCGGTGTGGATCTCGGCAAGCAGTGGCGGGGCGGCCAGCCGAAAAACGAGGCGGCACGGCGGCGACTGTTCGAGCAGACCGCGGATACGGCGCAGCCATCTTCGCGCGACTGAGCGCGACCAGTACAATTCCGGCCTTCGTCAGCCCCCGGGCTCATCGATCGTCAGGAGAGAGGTCATGTTTGCGTTCATCAAGGCGTTTGTTGCCGGGCTTATCGCCATGCTCGGTTTCAATCAGGGGTTGCTCTGGCTGTTCGATCGCCTGTCGATTGCGGACACCACGAGCTGGAGCCCGCAGGATCTGCCGGGGACCGGCATACCCGTCGTGGCATGGCTGGCGCTCTGGGGCGCGCTGTGGGGCCTGGTGGTCTGGTCGCTCGTACGCCGTGCCGAAGCGGCGGGCTATTACGTCGGCGCGATCATTCTGGGCGGCGTGCTGCTGACCGGTGCCGCCGCAGCGATCACGCCCTGGCTGGGCGGCGTGGTGTTCGGCGTATCGCTGGGCGGTTATGCGATGAACGCGATCGGCGTGGTGCTGGCGGCCAATGCGGCCTACGGTCTGGGCTTTGCCGTGATCATGCGGCTGTTGCATCCGCCGCGTTGAGCGGGCCGCCGCGGCCGGCGGTGGTCGCGGACCGGAGCGGCCGTTTCAGGCGGCGGTGAATCGGCGCGGCAGCCTCGGCATGAAACAGCTCGGCTGGCCGTCATCGCGGCCGTGACTGATGAGACAAGGATCGCCGCCGTGACTGCGCGCGTGAGCGGCGGACGCTCGATCCCGGGCCGAGGCCGCTGCGCTGGGTGGTGGTGAACGCCGGCAACGGCTGCCCCGTCGGCGTCGGTGCTGCGCCCGTTGTTGTCCACGCCCCGCGTGATCCGGCACTCGTGGGGCGCGGCCGGCGAAGGGGCGAGCGCCTCGATGGCGTTGCCGAGGAGGTGGCGCCGTACCTGTCGGGTGAAGATGCGCGCCATCGGCAGTTCGATGGCTCTGAGTTCGCGCTTGTCCGGCCATTGAAACGAAACCCGCTCGGATCGAGGGCTCGGCGGCCGCCATTCGCGCACTTCGCCGGGCACGGGAAACAACGACGACCGGAGCATCGTCGGCCGGCCCTCGCGCGAAGTCGCGCAGATGAGAAATGACTTGGGCCGGCCGCTGGATCCCGTATTCGGCGCGTAGCAGAAGATCGGCCTGGGGCAGCCGTCACGCGCGCGCCCGCGAGTGCCCGGCTGACGAGGTTGTGCGGGCCGAGGTCAGCGGTTGGCCCGGATCGTGCGCCAGCCCGGTGCCGAGTGAGGTGAACAACGCGGCTGCGTTCGCGCATCGCGATCGGCTTCTGCCGCGCGTTCATCCGGTCCCGGGTGTGTCGGCCGCTTCGGTCAGATCGATGGCGAGCCCGGCCAGGCGCCAGGTTGCGCCGGCGCGATCGCGCGCCGGGAAAGCAGGATCACGAATCCGGCGGATTTCGCCGTGCGGTCGATCGATACGGAAGATCTCATCGTATAGCCCTTGTGCCGCGTCGCGTTTGCACGCCTTGCGTACCCGTTCGCGACCACTTTCATAAACCCGGGCCAGGCGTCTTCCCGGGTCTTCGTAGAGACTGGCACAGGGTTGTCCCCAGATGTGCTCAGACGCGGAGCTGATATAAATCGGTTCGTCGCCGGGCGGGTTGGTCATCCAGAACACTTCCCCGATATGCTCGGCAAGTTCGCGCAAGCAGCGCGTCTCGCGTTCGGCGTCCCTGGCCTGCGCCTCGCGGCGCGCCAGACCCGAGCGAAATGACGCGATCTGTTCGTGCGCCGTGGCGAGGCCCCTGGGCAGGGGCGCCGGCGTGTCGGGTTCGTGACATGGGACCGATCGGTTAGCGGTGGCGAAACACCCCCCGCGACCATAATATATGGGCGTTGCGTATGGTCGCCTTGGCGGCGCGCGCGAGACAGAGGCCGGGTAGCCAGGAGACGCTATGCGTAATGATTTTGCTGTTCATATCGTGGACGATGACCCCGGCGTTCGGGAGTCAATGAAAACGCTGGTACGGGGCGCCGAATATCCGGCGTTCTGTTATCCCAGTGCTTCGGCCTTTCTGGAGCGCTGCGATTCGGTAACGGGGTGCGCGCTGATTGACCTGCGCCTGCAGGATATGGACGGCATTGCGCTGCAGAAGGAATTGATCGCGCGGCAGAGCCCCCTCGACATCGTCATGATGAGCGCTTACGGGGATATCGAACATGCCGTCGAAGCGATGCGCCTCGGCGCGGTCGATTTCCTTGAAAAGCCCTTCGACCCCGATTACCTGCTCAAGCAACTGTACGAGCTTTCGCGCGCGAGCGACACGAATGAGCGTCTCCAGCGCGAAGCGCGGCAGCGGGCGGCTCTGATCGATACCCTGACACCGCGCGAAAAGCAGGTGCTCAGCGGTATTGTCGACGGCCAGGCGAACAAGCAGGTAGCGGCCGATCTCGGCATCAGCGCGCGCACGGTGGAAACGCATCGCGTACACATCATGCAGAAGCTGCAGGCGGATTCGCTGGCGCATCTGGTGCGCATCTGGCTGGCCGCAGCCGCGTTGCAGGAGACCGCGTCCGAGCCATGAGACGCCCGGGTTCGACCGGTTGCAGCCGAAGAACCTCGAATGCGAACAAGAAAAGCCGCTGATTGTTGATCAGCGGCTTTTTTTACGGCGCTACAATCGCGGCCCGCGGCCCCGTACCGCATTGGATATGAGGGCCAGCACGAACAGCACGATAAAGATGAAGAACAGGATCTTGGCGATCGACGCCGCGCCCGCGGCAATCCCGCCGAAACCGAAAACCGCCGCGATGATGGCGATAATGAAAAATACGACAGCCCATCCGAGCATGACTCGCCTCCTTGTTGCTGCGCTGCGTCAAGCGGGTCGAGCGAAACGACTCGATTCGATGTTCGCGCATTCTCGCCGACGGGTCCGCACCACCTTGAGTATCGCGGGCAATCATGTATGACACATGAACCGCGCGATGAGAATTCGTCTTTGTCGAGACGGCGTTCAACCGAGTTGCGAACCCAGGTGTTTCTCGATCTCCGCATCGTTCTGGCCGGTCCAGTCCTTGTCGATGCTGGCCGCCACGCATTGCGACAGCGGGCTGTCCAGATGCTCGCGCAGCCGGCCCAGGAACTGGGGCGCGGCGACCAGCACGAGTTCATCGAAAGCGTTGTCGTTGAACCCCGACTTGAGTCGGGTCACGACTTCCTTGGCGAACATGTCTTCGTGCTTTTCGCTGGTTCGGGTTTGCGGATCGGCCTGGTGGCGCCCGTGCGCCGCCGAATCCTCGATTTCGCCCTTGCCGCCGGTGCGCAGATCGCCTTCGTGTTTGCGACTCTCGTCGTGATAGAACGCGTCCACGCGGGACAGCACGCCGGTTCCTTGACGCGAAAACAGCCGCGCGGCGGCTGCATCGGCGACCAGAATCCATTGCTTGGCCATGAAACCTCGCCTTGTCGGTCGCAACCGACCTTTTAGAACTTGCGTTCGAATTCCCTGAGTTTTTCCTCGGCCGCCTGCCGGGTGTCGCCGTATTTTTCCTGAATCTTGCCGAGCAGGTTCTCGCGCTTGCCGCGAACCTGTTCGACATCGTCATCGGTCAAGCGGCCCCAGTGCTCGCGCACGGCACCCTTGATGCGATCCCACCGGCCTTCGAACTGATCATCGTTCATGACGAACTCTTGATTGCAAAATGCATGAAATACGCTAACAGCGCGTGTTGATCACACCATCCGGGCAATTACCCAGGCGTGCTCGGGCGGGCTCAGGCATTCGCGGTCGCCGGGCATAATCTTTAAGCTCGGGGCTTCGTATCCCAATACCCGTGCCATGGCCGAACACGCCCGTTCCGATCTCGCCGACCGCCTTTTCCAGGCCCACGTCGCTCATGAACTGTCGGCCTGGCGCGGGGAGCGCGGCCCCGAGCGCCTGGCCGGTCTGGTCGACACGTTCTGGGACTGGGCCGAGCGCACCACGCTCACCGAACTGATCGATTGCGACACCGTGCGCGGTGCCGCCGAGCGCCTGGTGCTGGATCTCGACCTGCCGGATCAGCTGGCGGGCATCATCGGGGGTATTGCCGACGACCTGGTACGCCTGGACGTCAATCGCGACACGCGTGTGCGCGATGTGATCGATCAATCGCTGTTCGACGAGGGCGTGACCCTGGCGGTGGAACTCGAAACCCTGCGGGCGCGGCTCGTGCAGCGGCTGTTGAAAAGCCCGGTATACACCGCGCTGGCGTCTGACATTCTGTATCAGGGCATCAAGGACTATATTTTTTCCGATTCCGGGGCGATCCGGTCGATTCCGGGCGTATCACGGCTGATCAAGGGCTCGTCGAGCGCGGTCAGCCGGCGCATGCCGGGGCTGGAGGCGCAGGTCGAAAGCCGGGTGAAGGCCTATATCGAGGCCAATACCGCGCGCACGCTCGCACGCACCGAGACCTATCTGCTGGAGTCGCTGGACGGCGATCGTCTGCGGGCGCTGGCCGACGAAATATGGCGGGCGGCGGCCGACAAGCCATTGTCGATCGCCGACGCCATCGATTCCGACGAACTGCAACGGCTGGTCGATTATGGCCTGCAGGTCTGGCGCTCGCTGCGCGAGACCGAATACCTCGGCGTGATGATCGACCAGGGCGTGCAGACGTTTTTCGCGCGCCACGGCGACGACACACTCGCCGAGCTGATGCGCCATGTCGGTCTCGAGCGCGAGGTGCTGGCCGGCGAGGTGGCAGCGTTGGCACCGGATATCATCGACGGCCTGGCCGAAACCGGGCTGCTCGAGACCTGGGTGCGCGACCAGCTCGCCGATTTCTATGACTCGGGCGCCTTCGCTGCCGTCATGCGCGGCGACGACTGACCGCGATCAATCGTCGCCGGCCAGCACTCGCTGCATGAAGGCGGGCTGGGCGAAAGCGGCGTGGTGCATCGCCGGCGTGTAGTACGCCGTGTCGAAGGCCGGCTCGGCCGTGGGCGCGGCCAGTGCCAGGTCGTCGCGCGCGGCGAGCGTGGCCGACCACCAGCCGGTGGGGTAGCTCGGCTGCGGAAAACTCAGCAGGTGTGTGGCCGCGAACCCGGCGCGGCGCAGGCCACCGTGCATGTCGCGGATCAACTCGGCGTGCACCAGTGGTGACTCGCTCTGCTGAACCAGCAGGCCGCGCGGGGCGAGCACGCGATGGCATTGCCGATAGAAGGCTTCATTGAACAGACCCTCGGCGGGCCCGATCGGGTCGGTGCTGTCGATGATGATCAAATCCACCGATGCATCGCCAGCGGCGGCCATCCAGGCCACGCCGTCCTCGAACGCGAGCGTCGCTCTCGGGTCGTCGTTCGATTCGACCAGTGCGGGGAAGTACTGCTCGGCCACGCGGGTGACGCGCTCGTCTATATCGATCTGGGTAACGGATTCGACGCTGTCGTGCTTGAGCACTTCGCGCAGGGTGCCGCAGTCGCCGCCGCCGATGATCGCCACATTCCGGGCATTGCCGTGGGCGAAGATGGCCGGGTGCGTCATCATTTCGTGATACACGAAGTTGTCGCGGTCGGTGAGCATGACCAGGCCGTCGATCGTCAGCAGCCGGCCGAAGGTCTCCGTCTCGTAGACCGCGATGGTCTGGTAGTCGGAGGTTTCCTCATGCAGTTTGTTCCGAACTTTCAACGAAAATCCGACGCCGAGTTCGTCGCTGGCCTCGGTGAACCACGATTCGTCCGCTACCATGGCGCGGTATGCTCCTTCGCCGCCGTCGGCGGCTCGATTCCACTGGATGAGTTCGCAGTATAGATGATGTCCGTATCCGCCCGAGAAGCCGCCGCCGAAGCCCGTGACTGGACGCTCGACGATGCGCGCCGCCTGTATCGTGTCGCCACCTGGGGCGATGGTTATTTCGGCATCAACGAGGCCGGGCATGTCGAAGTCCGGCCGGCTGCCGACATGCCCGGGGTCGATCTCGATGCCCTGGCGGACGAGATCCGGGACGCCGGCCTGCGTCTGCCGGTGCTGGTGCGGTTCACCGATATCCTGGGCGACCGGCTCAACCGGTTGGCCGATGCTTTCGACGCCGCCCGCGCCGCCCACGACTATGCCGGGCGTTATACCGTGGTTTATCCGGTGAAGGTCAACCAGCAGCGGTCGGTGGTCGAGCATCTGGTGACGGCTGGCGGCGACCGCGCCGGTCTCGAGGCCGGCAGCAAGCCCGAGTTGATGGCCGTGCTCGCGCTGGCCCGCCCCGGTTCGACCATCGTATGCAATGGCTACAAGGATCGTTCCTTCCTGCGCCTGGCGCTGGCCGGGCAGCAACTGGGCCACCGCGTTTACATCGTGGTCGAGAAACCCTCCGAGCTGGCGCCGATCGCCGAGCTGGCCGATGCGCTCGGCCTGCGGCCGCGGCTGGGTCTGCGGGTTCGGCTGGCCAGTGTCGCGGCGGGCCACTGGCAGAACACGGGCGGCGAGAAATCCAAGTTTGGTCTGACCGCCGATCAGGTGGTCGCGGCCGTGGCGCGCATGCGCGAACTGGGCATTCTCGATTGTGTATCCATGTTGCACGTGCATGTCGGTTCGCAGGTCGCCGATCATGCCGCGCTGGCCCGGGCCATGGACGAGACCGCGCATCTGTACCGCAGCCTGCGGGCCCTGGGCGCGCCGATCGATACGGTCGACGTCGGCGGCGGGCTGGCGGTGGACTACGAAGGCCGCGGCGCGCGTTCGTTCTGTTCGATGAACTACGGCGTGCCCGACTACGCCGAAGTCGTGGTCGGCGCGCTGGCCCGGGTGGCCGAGCGCTTTGACCTGCCGGCGCCGAACATCATCAGCGAATCGGGCCGCGCGCTCACCGCCCATCATGCGGTATTGCTGACCCAGGTCATCGACAGTGAAACCAGCGTGAACGTGGCGCCGGCGGCGCTCGACGAGGCCCTGTCGGCCTCGGCCCAGCTCGATCGGGTAGCGGCGCATCTGGCCGACGTGCAGGCGCGGTTTGTTGCCGGTGAACTCGGGCTGGCCGAGCGCGCCGAGGCCGAGCGCGAGGCGGCGGCGGTGTATCGTGCGCTCGCCGCACGGGTTCCCGAAGACGCCGACGAGCGCGCGGCGGTCACCGCGGCGCGCGAGAAACTCGCGACCAAGTATTTCGTGAATTTCTCGGTGTTCCAGTCGGTGCCCGATGTGTGGGCACTGGACCAGATCTTCCCCGTGATGCCGCTGGCCCGGCTCGACGAAGCGCCGGACCAGAACGCGCGGCTGTGCGACCTGACCTGCGACTCGGACGGCCGGCTCGACCGCTATGTCGACGACAACGGGCTCGACACCACGCTGCCGTTGCATGCACTGCGCGAGGAAGAGGTCTACCGTATCGGTATATTCATGGTCGGGGCCTACCAGGAGAACCTGGGCGACATGCACAATCTGTTCGGCGACACCGACGTCGTCGATGTCGAGATTCGTGACGGCGGCTGGCAACTGGGCGACGCCCAGCACGGCGATCGCACCGACGAATTGTTGACCTACGTGCACTTCGAGCCCGAGGCGCTGCGCCGGGCCTATCGCCGCAAGCTGACCGCAGCCGGACTCGCGCCGCGCGAGCGCGCCGAGTGCGAGGCATTGCTGGAGGCGGGGCTGGCCGGTTATACCTATCTTCTCGAGTCGTGACCGGCCGTATCGAACGGCCCGGGTGCCCGTCGCCGCCGGCCTGTCTCGATGTGGCCTTGTCCCGGCAAGGTGGCGGACCGCCCGCGGCCCGGCCGGCCGTTGGCGAGCGCGGGCCCGCCCATGGCCGATGGTGGGGCGAACGGTTTCAGTCCCGGGCGGCGACCTGAATCAATTCCGGGGTCGGCCGTGTCAGGTCGAGCGCGCTCAGCGTGCCGCCCCAGGCCGCGCCGGTATCGATGCCCCAGACGTTGTATTCCGGCCATGCGACGCGCTCAAGGGCAGACCAGTGACCAAACACGATGCGCTGGCCCGCGCTGACTCGCCCGGGGACCGCGAACCACGGTGTCAGTTCCGGCGGCGCGTCGGCCAGGGTCTTCTTGTAGTCCATGTCGAGGCGCCGGTTCGGCCCCACGAAGCGTAGACGCGTGAGCGCGTTGGCGATGAAGCGCAGCCGTGGTACGCCGCGCAGGCCGGAATGCCAACGCTCCGGCGTATTGCCGAAAAGCTGGCCGAGAAACGCCGCATGATCGGGCGCGCGCAAAGCGGCCTCCAGCTCGCGCGCGCGTGCCAACCCCTCGGCAACGGGCCAGCACGGCGGCAGCCCGGCATGTACCAGGGTCCAGCCGAGGCCGGCATCGTGGTGCATCAGTGGGCGGTGGCGGAGCCAGTCGAGCAGCGATTGGCGGTCGGCGGCCGCAAGCAGCGATTTCAGACTGTCCGGCGCACGCTGCGCGGCGTCCGCGCGCGCGGCCAGGCTCAACAGGCTGAGATCGTGGTTTCCGAGTACCGTGATCGCGGTATCGCCAAGCGCTTTGACGCGCCGGATCACGCCGGCCGAATCGGGGCCGCGGTTGACCAGGTCGCCGACGAACCACAGGCGCTCGATCGGGCCGCGCGCGGCCAGCCGGTCGAGCAGCTTGTCGAGAAGGTCCGCGGCGCCATGAATATCGCCAATGGCGTAGATGCTCACGAGATCCGGGGTCGCGAAATGGTCGGCTCAGTCTGCCGATCGCGCGGGCGCGGTGCCACCGCGGGCGGCGAAAATCAGCGCGCCGGGGTCTGCGTGCACGACCTGCCAGCGCTTGTCATGGCGCAGCGTATCGACGAGCGGAGCGCCGCGGGGAAGCAGGACCACGCGAATGCCCCAGTGACGGAACAGCGCGCGCCAGTGTTCGCGGTATTGATAGGCGCGGAACCAATGCAGCACGAATGCCTCGGGATACATGTCGAAACGCGTATCGATGAAAACGCGGCGGCCGGGGGTATAGAAGCGCGCGCAACTGCCGGCGATTTCGCTCGAGAACCAGTGGGTATTGGCCGGGTAGTGCCGATCCAGGTAACGCAGGGAGGCTTGCAGTGGCGCGCAACCGGCCAGATGAGCCGGGCCCGCGGTGGCGGGCGCGCCAAGGGTAATTACCGCCGCGCCCAGAAGCGGCAGGCCGGCGACCGTGGCGCGCCGTGCGAGCGGTGTATCCAGCGGCGCCAGCGCCGCACGGAGCCGTTTCGGCGACAGCCGGGCCCCGGCGTGGGTGAACAGGCGCGGCGCAATCAGGGCATAGAACAGGCCGGCCCAGACCACGAAACGCATGGACGTGCATGCGAGTGCGGTGAATACGGCCACGTGGATGACCTCGGCGGCGCTCAGCACACGGCGAAACACGAGCGCGAGAGCCGCGAACGCAAGCACGAGCGCTGCGCCCGCCTGCATGTAGGCATTGTCCAGGCGCGGCGGCATGAGTTCGTGAATGTGTGCGTTCATCCGGGTTTCGAGCGACAGATTCACGATATAGCCATACAGCGTCCAGCCATAGGGATTCAGCCCGCTGGCCAGCACGGCCACGATGAACAGCAGGGCGTAGCTCGGCGGCGAGGCCGTGGCCGCAATCGGGTCGCGGGCCCGGGTCCATAGATCACCGGCGGCGAATAAAGTGATCGAGAGCAGGCCGAGGGTGAATCCCAGATGCATATTCGACCACAGCGCGTAGATCGCCGCGATCCAGGCCGCCGTCGCCAGTCTGTGCGCGTCGCCGGCGCGCAGGCGCTGGATCACGAGATACTGCGCCAGCAGAGCAATGTTGCTGGCGAGCATCGGTCGCAGCCCCAGATTCGTACTGACCGGCAGCAGGACCAGTGCACCGATCAGCATCGGCCAGAATGGATGGACACCATGGCGGCGCAGCGCGCAGGCCGGGATGAGCGCATAGGTCGCCAGGCCCAGCAGGCCGACGGCGAACACGCTGCCGGTTATCCCGAATACGCTGTACACGGGGGCGGCGATGGCCTCGAACAGCCATTGATAGAGCACCCAGTGGCGATCCGGGAAAGTCCAGGAAAACAGATCGCGATGCGGCAGGCCGTTCGCCCAGATCGCCTGTCCGGCACGAAAAAGCCAGCCCCAGTCGGCCGTGATCGCGCCGAGCTGCATATGGCGCGCGAACAACCAGACAGCGATGACGAACACAACGGTGCCCGGAACAGCGATCGCGAGCGCTGGGGCGAGGCGCCGGATCACGGGTCTCACGGTTGCCGTAACCGCCTGCGACTGCGAGTATTATTATCAGGGGGCACAGCGTGGCGAGATCGATTGCCGAAACGCGCGACCGCCGGCGCGTCGAGCGCCGGCCGAGCGCGGATCGCGCCGCGTCGCAAGGGATCGATAAGCGACATGAAGGCAGACTCCGTAACACGCGACCGACGTGCGTCCGCGCCCGCGCTCTTGGACGGCCCGGGACAGGGCGAAACCACACCGCGATCGAAAAGCCGTCAGTTTGCCATGCCCGCTCGCCGGTGTTTGCCATATATCGGAGGGTCCGCGTTTAGATGAACACGGCCCGGAGTACGAACAACCGTCGGTGGGGCGGGTTGATCGTGGCGGTGCTCGGTGTGATCGGTGCGATCTATCTCGGTATCGGCGCGCGCAACGCGGCACTCGACGGCGCCATCCGGCAGGCCACGACCGAACTCGCGCCGACTCTGGGCGCCCGGGCCAACGGCAGTCCCCAGGCCGTCGTCCACCGTCTGGTCACCACCGACGCCTCGGACATGGCCTTTCTCACGGTACGCGACCGCGCGCACCGGCTCGTCGCCTCCGATGGCGCGTGGTCGCACTGGTTCGCAGGCTGGGCTTCACAGGCAACGGTGCGGGCCTGGCGTGCCTGGCTGTATCGCACGCTGTGCGCGGATACGTATCGATCGGTACTCGACGGCGCACAACTGCACGCGGGTGTGCCGTGGTGGCGGGTGGCGGTCATCGCCGGGCCGCCATTCTGGGCGACGTTGCTGCTGTCGGCTCTGGGCCTGGTGCTGTTCGAGCGCGAGCGCCGTGCGCACAGGCAGGCGCCGCCCCGCCTCGCCGCCAAGGGGCCGGGGCCGGCATCGGCTTGGCGCGAATGGCTGCGTCGCGCGCTGC